>NZ_NUOW01000041.1:0-14685 GCF_002584635.1 Bacillus sp. AFS031507 | reverse complement strand
GATTGGCAATTATCTTACTTCTGCCAATGTTATTAGTGAGAAAACACGGGTTTTCAACATTTTCAGTAGGTATTTGTTTATTTATTGGTTCTTTATTTGGGATCTTATCTAGCTATATTACAGGTAAAACGATACCTAAATTTGGAAATGCAAAAATGATCTATATATCATCTACTGTAGGCTTAGTGGGGTATTTAAGTTTAGGTATTTTTTCTAATTCGAATTTAGTAGTTATATTGATTGGACTCAGTTTAACGATTATGAGTTATTCTTCTACCCAGGTATCCCTATATACACTTATACCAAATACATTAAAACCAGAGAAAATTGGCGTTGGGCTTGGATTATACAATTTAACCAATTTTGTAGGAATGGCCTTTGGTCCAGCGATGGCAAGTAAGACAATGGAAACAACAAATAGTTTTCTTTTAAGCTTTGTTGTGATAGCCATCTTAATATCTCTCCATTTTATATTAATGTTAAATATGTCTTCCTTACAAAAAAGACAATATCAAACTGGCAATGGGCGTCGCCTTTTCAAGTTTGTTAGAAATGAATGAAACCTTTACGACTGTTGAACTTAAAATTAATTATTTGAAACCGGAATGAAAAAATTACAGCAAAAGGTGAGGTTATAAAGAAAGGAAAGACTATTGGGCTAATCAAGTGCGATGTTTTTGATGAAGGCGGTTCATTAGTTGCCCATGCTTTAAGTACGTGTATGATCCTTCGTAGTGAAAAATCAGTAGGAAGATAAAAAAAGTACCTAATAAAAGATAGATTTTTGAAATTGTAAAACTATTTCAAACTTATTAAAATATTGCTTGATTCATATTCATAATTGAAGGGACGATCTTGTTAATACAGTTTGTCGCAAACTGGGAAATATGAATAGAGTTGTAACAAAAAAGTCTGAATTCAATTATGTTACGAATTACTTTTGAGGCAGTATTTTGTTACACCTGATTCAAGGTTTATTAAGGTAATGAAAATAGACAATTATAAAAGTAGAAAAAAGGAGTAAAGAATATGATTCAAGAGATTGTAATTGTAAGTGCCGTTCGAACAGCAATTGGAAATTTTAATGGAAGTTTAAAAAATGTATCTGCAACTGAGCTGGGCGCAGTCGCTATCAAAGGAGCACTTGAAAAAGCAGGAGTGAAACCGGAGCAGGTAGACGAAGTCATAATGGGTAACGTTCTTCAAGCAGGTATTGGTCAAAATCCAGCTCGTCAAGCACAGATAAAATCAGGTATTCCAGTGACATCTTCGGCCCTTACAATTAATAAGGTTTGTGGTTCTGGTATGAAGGCCGTTCATCTTGCCATGCAGGCGATCCTAGCAGGAGATGCTGAAATCGTTGTAGCAGGCGGAATGGAAAGTATGAGTCAGGCACCATACTTATTGAAAAATGCCCGCGATGGCTTTAAAATGGGAGATCAAAAATTAATCGACAGCATGATCAGTGATGGTCTATGGTGTGCGTTTAATGATTACCATATGGGGATCACAGGTGAAAACGTTGCAGAGAAATATGAGCTGACCAGAGAGCAGCAGGATAAGTTTGCAGCATGGAGCCAGCAAAAAGCAGTTGAAGCGATCGAAACAGGAAAATTCAAAGATGAAATTGTTCCGGTTGTCATTCCACAGCGTAAAGTTGATCTGATTGTTTTTGATACAGACGAGTTTCCTAGAAAAGGAACCACTGCAGAAAAATTAGCGAAGCTGCGCCCTGCATTTAAAAAGGATGGAACTGTAACAGCAGGTAATGCTCCAGGGCTTAATGACGGAGCAGCAGCATTAGTTATTATGAGCAAGCAAAAGGCAGAAGAATTGGGCCTTACGCCATTAGTTACGATTAAAGCAACTGCAAATGCTGGGGTAGACCCAAGCATTATGGGAGTTGGTCCAGTACCAGCAGTGAAAAAGGCATTGGAAAAAGCAGCAATTTCAATCGAAGATATTGATTTAATCGAAGCGAATGAAGCATTTGCATCTCAAGCCCTTGCAGTAGGAAAAGAATTAGGCTTTAAAGATGAAATTTTAAATGTCAATGGCGGTGCTATTGCACTTGGACATCCGATTGGTGCCAGCGGAGCACGTATTCTTGTTACCTTGATCCATGAAATGAAACGCAGAAATGCCAAAACTGGTTTAGCCACACTTTGCATTGGCGGCGGTCAAGCTGTTGCTACAATTGTTGAATTGGCGTAATTTGCTCCATTTTAAAATTAAATATGTATATTTATATTTTACTTTATGGAATGAGCTATTATGATTCGAGTTGGTATATATGGATCATTTGGTTACATGGGTGCATATCAACGTGATGTGACCCCGAAAAGTTAGAGTTTTATATTAAGCAGCTAATTGGCAGGTATGGGTACGGTATTGAACTGGACTCATACCTGCCAATTTTTTCTTTATGCGCTTGTTATTATAATAATCGATATATTCTTCAATTCTCTTTTTTAATTCTTCAAATGGGCACAGTGCTTCTCCGTAATACATCTCTTGTTTCATTAAACCGAAAAAGTTTTCCATGGGCGAATTATCTAAACAATTTCCTTTTCGTGACATACTCTGGAACACCTTGTGTTTTTTGAGTGTTTTTACCCATTTGTTATGTTGATAATGCCAGCCTTGATCATAATGTATAGTGGTTCTGTACTTTGAATCTTTTACTATTTCAAGAGCTTCCTCAAGAGGGTTGATCACTAATTCTAAGGTTGGACGCATACTTATCCCATATGAAAGGACTTCACCGTTGAACATATCCATAATAGGACTAAGATACAGTTTTACTCCGTCGGAACATTTAAATTCAGTGATATCTGTTGTTAATTTTTGATGACACGCATTTGTGTGAAAACGACGATTAATGCGGTTCTTGGCAACCGTTCCCGTAGTCCCTTTATAAGAGCTGTATTTACGTGATTTTCTTCTGAACTTATCTCCCTTTAGTCCGAGTTTATTCATGATGCGTTGTAGCTTCTTATGATTCACTTTAGTGCCACGGTTTCTCAATTCTAGCTTGATACGTCGATAACCATAATTGCCTTTATGTTCTTCAAAAATGGTTTGTATAGACTTTTCAAGTTCTTGGTCTGGATTTTCCTTCTTCTTCTCTTTTATATGATAGTGATAGGAGGATTCGGGAATACCGACTATACGTAAAACATCTTTTAATTTGAAGGCTTCTTTGAGTTCGAATGATAACGCTGCTTGTGCTTTTCTAGATAGCCTTCCGGATCCATCTGAAAAGCTCGCAACTTTTTTAAGTATTCTACCTCCAAACGAAGAAGCTCGTTTTCTCTTTCTAATCTTTGCTCATATGTAATTTCTTTTTCATTAGTAGGTTTGTTTTTTCTGTTCTTTGCTTTATCAGACATGGTAGGTCGTCCTTTCGGTCTATCCAGCGTTTCAGCCCCACCTTCTAGTAAAGACTTTTTCCATGAACTTATCATAGGGGGATTAGTAAGCCCAAAATGAAGGGCTGTTTCTGTTTCTGAAGAACCAGTTCTCTTCATAAAGCTTAATACATCTAGTTTGAATTGAACAGAATAAATATCCTTACCATTTTTTCGCTTTAATCCCTCCAAATTTATCCAACGTGCAAGCTGTGAATATGCTTTGATACCATGCTTCTCAGCTAAAGACTTAATTCCCAATTTTCCTTCTTTATATTCACTTACTACCATGAGCTTAAATCCTTCGCTATATTTAGCCATAAATAAACACCCCAAAAGTCAGATTTTACTCTAACTTTTGGGGTGCAGTACACAATTGATCTTAGCTGTGCCTTTTTACTGTTGCTATATTCACAAATTAATATCTCAAAACCTTAGTAAGTCCTGCGCCGTGAGTAAAATCTCCAAATAAAATAAAGACAGTATACCCAGTTTTAAAAGCTTCGCCGGTTATACTGTCTATAGGAAGAAACTACTCTACAGCATGGAAGGTTACATCGTTCATACCGTCAAATTTGACGGAAATGAAGTCGCCTTTGTTAAATCTGATGGCTTCGGTGAGGGCGCCTGCAAGGATAATGTCACCGGCTTTTAAGGATTTGCCTTTTCGGCTGAGCATGGCTGCCAGCGTAGAAATCGATACTGCTGGATGTCCTAGAATGGCACAGCTGGTTCCAAATGCCTTTGCTTCCCCGTTAATATATATAGTTGCCCCGACTAAATCCGACTGGAAATCATGAGGTTTTCGTAAGCTGTCCCCGAGAACAACTCTTGAAGCGGACGTATTGTCTGCAATCACATCAGGAAGAGTGAACTTAAAGTTTTCATACCGGCTGTCGATGATTTCTAAGGCAGGGAAAATGTATTCGGTTGCATCTAAGACGTCTTCAACCGATAGATTTTCTCCTTCTAAGTCTTTCTTTAAAACAAAGGCCAGTTCTGCCTCTACTTTCGGATGAATCAATTGGCTGATAGAGATGCTGCCGCCGTTTTGAACTTTCATATAATCAAACACATACCCGAAGATTGGCTCTTTAACATTCATTTGGGTCATTTTAGCTTCACTTGTCAGACCCATTTTTGGACCGAAAATGCTATGGCCTGCTTCCAGTTTGATTTTGATGATTTCATCTTGAATTTTATATGCATCCTCTACCGTCAGCTCTGGATTTTCTGCAGTAATTCTAGTTACCTCTCTTTTATCCAGCTCTGCTTGATGAAGAAATTCAGCAAGGGAATGTATTTTTGTTGCTTCCACCGTTTTCACCTCATTAATAGTTTTCATTATCCGAACACGTCTTACTTAAAGCTAACTGATACCTCTCCTAACCCTACGAATCGGGCAGTAAATTGGTCTCCAGGGTTGATGGCGACTGCTGCGGATAGGGCACCTGAAAGGATGATTTCCCCAGCCTTTAATGGAATATCATATTCTGCTAGTTTTGTTGCCAGCCATGCCACACAATTGGCAGGATGTCCAAGGACTGCTGAACCCACACCGGTATTGACCAATTTTCCATTTTTATATAAGCCCATACCTAATTGGGCAAGGTCTGCCTCTGAAACTTCAAATTTTTGCTCTCCAAGGACATATAGGCCGGAAGAGGCATTATCGGCAACAGTGTCCTCAATGGTAATCTTCCAGTCTTGGACGCGGCTATCGACAATTTCAAAAGCAGGGACAATATATTCTGTTGCCAAGAGCACATCAAAGGACGTGATATTAGGGCCTGTTAAATCCTTTTTCAGCTTAAAGGCAATTTCTGCCTCAATTTTAGGCTGACAAAGGATATTTGCAGGAATAACGGAACCGTTTTCATATTCCATGCTATTTAGAAGGTGGCCGTAATCAGGCTGGTCTACCCCAAGCAAATCCTGCATGGCCTTTGAGGTAAGACCGATTTTTTTCCCTGTAATGACTTGCCCTTGATTCAGCTTTTCCCGGATGTTGATCAGTTGGATTTTATAAGCTTCATCAATGGTTAAATCAGGAGTGTCAGCTGACAGCGGGGATATTCCTTCTCTTTTTTTTTCCGCATTACGGAGGAGGAAAGCTAATTCTTCCGTTTTTTTACTAGATTGAACAGTCACATGTATTCTCTCCTTTTCATTTTTCACTTTTTAGTAGGGTACCAACGGCAAAGCGGTTTGCAGGAACTTCATTTACTATAACCCGTACTGATTCAATCGGTGCATTTAGGCTCTCTGCTACAGTTCTGGCTACATTTTTGATACAGGTTTCTATCACTTCATTATCTCGGCCTTGCACAAGTGTCATCTGAATAACTGGCATTTTTTCACCCCATATCATAAAGAGGAATCGAGAAATATTCCTTTGTTCGATAATATCGAATGTCATTCTCAAATATTGATATTTCTATTATAATGTAAACACAATTGGTAAAGTCAACTTATTTTTAGTTAATTTTGAAAATTATTGATTTCCATACATAAAGGTTACCTTGCTTATGCAAAGAGAGTTTCTTATAATAAGTTTAATATAATTCTAGCTATTTTGTTATTTGTTCTATCACTTTAAGATCTTCTTTGAAGGGGCGAATCTACTATGATTGAGTCCGTGAAAAAGGCATGCCAAATTATCAGCTGTTTTTCTAATGAAGAACCTGTATTAGGGATTGGCACAATCGCTGAAAAATTAGGGCTGCATGTTAGTACGGCACACCATATAGTCATGACATTGTGTGATGAAGGTGTATTGATGAAAGATAATAAGAAAAAATATCGGCTTGGCTGGAGAGTCCTTGAATGGAATAATCATGTGATGTTTCAGCAGGATGTGTATGAAAAGGCAATGCCTATAGTAAAAGAGTTGATTCTTAGATTTAAAGGAACTGTCCATATTGCCATGTTCGACAAAGGGACGGTTGTTTTTGTGTTAAGGGTATCATCAGAGGAATCTACTCCGATTCAGACCTATATTGGGTCTAGGAAACCGGCTTATGCGACTAGCTCCGGAAAAATCCTGTTGGCTTACAATTCTGTTTATTTGCAGGAGACGATTAACAGGGGCTTGTCATATGAGGGGCCTAATACTATTACAGATATTAATCAATTGAAAAAGGAGCTTTCTGAGATCCGCAAAAAAGGCTATTCGATCAGTAATAGTGAAAATTCAGATGACATGTATGGAGTGGCAGCACCAATCTTCTCCTATTCAGGCGAAATTATAGCAGCGGTTAATTTAGTCGGCCCTCCGTCCTATATGCAGGACAGCAATCGTGATATGATTATCCGCAGTTTAAAAAGCACCGCACAATCTATTTCAAAAGAGCTGGGATATATTGAAATTTAAGAGGTATTTTTTAATGGGGGAAAATTAAGAGGTGTTATGATTGATGAAATATAAAGACTCAAAAGCATGTGAAGCAGAGTTTCTCAGCTTTATCAATAATTATGTAAAAAATACAGCGACAAGGGCCCAAGAAATACGGAAGTCAGATTTATCGGGGATACCATCGTCTATATTCTCTGCGGAATTTTTACAGAGAGGGAAAAACAGCTAATCCAAACTCCGGAAGGGCAAAGGGTTGTGTTAGAGGCTAGAAGAGTATTTTTAGATATGGATAAAGAAATTCGAATGGAAAAACCACTCTATGTTTTATATGAGGAAGTGTATCGACTCGTGGAGATCCTCGAGGAAATAGTATTTAATAAGGATTATGAGAACTATAGCAATAAACGTACGCTTGTTGTATAAGTAGATTATAATGAGTATTTCAGAAGAAAGAGATGTTAAAAGAATATCCTATGGCCGCAATGAAAATCAATTTGGGGATTTAAAGCTCTTACTGCGGCTTGCCAGAACATGAAAAAGATTGCCACACACTTAGCCAAGATGGGTTAAGTGGAAGGCAATCTTTTTTATTCAGAAGAAAGCTATTAATTTCGGGCCCTAGATCCTGAATAATAAAAAATTGCCGAGAAAAAATACCCCTTTCTCGACAATCTGAAGAGCTTAAGCTCTTTTTTTTTATGCGCTCAATAAAGGTAAGATTGCAGTTAAAAATCGTTCTGATAAATTGGTTATTAATTATTAATAAAAAATCTTTAAAAAATTCAACGAATTTCACATGGTGAAAAAACTCAATTTTTTAAAACCTACTTATTCACTATATTTATATTAGAAATTAGTAAATTCCAAGATTCCTATCTTGCAGTTTACTAATAAAAAATAGAATAAAAAAATGGAGGAATAATAAAATGGCAAAAGCGACTATGACCGAGTTGAAAGCGTTTAATTTATTAAAATGGATTGAAGAAAATAAGGATCAGTTGAAGCCGCCTGTAAATAATAAAGTTCTTTGGGAAGATTCCGAGTTTATCTGTATGATTCTTGGCGGACCGAACAGACGCCGCGATTTCCATGTGGATCCTTCCGATGAATTCTTCTACCAAATTAAAGGTGATTGCTATGTTGAGGTTATTAATAACGGAAAGCGTGAAGTTGTAACTGTTAAAGAAGGAGAAGTATTTATGCTTCCTGCAAACGTGCCACATTCTCCGCACCGTGTTGCAGACACTTACGGCCTTGTTATTGAAAGCAAGCGCGAAGAAGGAGAACTAGAGGATTTCGTTTGGTTCTGTGATAACTGTGATCAAGAAATGCACCGTAAAACTGTTCAATTAACAGATATTGAAACACAAGTAAAAGGAGCCATTGAAGAATTCAACAGCAGCAAAGATCTTCGCACTTGTGAAAAATGCGGTCATGTAATGTCCGAAGAAGTAGGCTTGTGGAAATGAGAGTAGATTTTCATACACACATCATCCCAGAAGATATTCCAAACTTTAAGGAAAAATTTGGAGGCGAACGCTGGCCGACACTTGAGAAGACCTGCTCCTGTGGTGCCAATATTATGGTCGCTGGTAAGGTGTTCCGTGAAGTAACGGACCAGGTATGGGATCCTGATAAGAGAATCAAGGATATGGATGAAGAAGGGGTAGATATTCAGGTATTGTCACCTATTCCGGTCACATTCTCTTATTGGGCGGATCCGAAAGCTGCGGAAGAAATGTCAAAAATCCAAAATGATTTTATTGCAGAAACCGTGAATATGTATCCAGACCGCTTCATTGGTCTGGGTACAGTGCCGCTGCAGGATGTGGAAACCTCCATTCGTGAAATGGATCGGTGCATTCATGAGCTTGGCTTAAAAGGAATTGAAATCGGAACAAATGTGAACGGGAAAAATCTCGATGATCCGGCATTTACGAAGTTTTTCGAAGCGGCTGAAAAATGGGAGGTACCGTTGTTTGTTCACCCATGGGAAACATTAGGCAGAGAACGGATGCCGCGCCATAATTTTATGTACACGGTAGGCATGCCTAGTGAAACAGCTCTTGCTGCCGTTAGCTTAATCTGCGGCGGTGTAATGGAGAAATTCCCTAAACTAAAAGTTTGTTTCGCCCATGGTGGCGGGTCTTTCCCATATATCCTTCCACGTCTTGATCAAGGCTGGAAGGTATGGCCGCACTTGCGCGTTATCAGCAAGCCGCCAAGCCATTATGCGAAAAACTTTTACTTTGACTCACTAAACTATGATCCATTAAACATTAAATATTTAGTAGAACGTTTCGGCCATGAAAAAATTGTCATGGGATCCGATTATCCATTTTTACTAAGAGAGATTCCTCCTGGAAAAGTAGTGGATGATACTCTTGAACTATCAGAAGAACAAAAACAGGCGATTTTAGGAAAAAATGCACTTGCCTTTTTAAATGTAAAAGTAAAGGAAGAGGTTAAATCATGAGTACACCAGAAGAAAAGCTGGCTGAATTAGGGCTGGAATTACCGGCATTACGGCCGGCACACGGAGACTATGTGGGTTGTGTTAGAACGGGAAATCTAATTTTTACCGCAGGTCAAGGTGTCGACCAGTACCACGGGAAATTGGGCCGGGATTTAACGGTAGAAGAAGGCTATTTAGCTGCACAACAGTCAATGTTAAACCTTTTAAGTGTTGTGAAAAATGAAATTGGCGAACTAAGCAAAGTAAAGCAGTTCGTCAAGGTACTCGGAATGGTCAACAGTACGGAAGAATTTACCGACCAGCCGAAGGTCATGAACGGCGCATCTGACCTGATTATGAAGGTGTTTGGCGAAAAAGGGAAGCACGGCCGCTCAGCAGTTGGCATGGCACAATTGCCAAACAATTCAGCTATAGAAATTGAAATGGTTATTGAGATAGAGGAGGAGTAAATGTGTCGAAAGGGTTAACTGCAGAAAATATCATTATTCAAGATGCTAAACTTTTTATAGATGGAGAATACCGAGACGCACTTTCAGGGGAAACATTTGATTCCTATAATCCGGCGACAAATAGAAAGCATGCTTCAGTTGCCAATGGCGGAGTGGAGGATGCCAATCTTGCGATAGAAGTGGCACAGCGCACTTTTGCGAGCGGGGTTTGGAGCAATATGCCTGTTGAGGAAAGATCGAAAATCCTTTGCAGAATGGCCGATTTAATCATGGAAAATGTTGATAGATTAGCTTTAGTCGAAACATTAGACGTCGGAAAGCCGATTAAGGAAAGTCGCGGGTTCGATATTCCGCGCGCTGCATCAAATTTCCGTTTCTTTGCCGAAATGGCGAAATATATGGTTCATGAGCACTTTGACATGAGCGGCCATATGTCTTATGTACAATATGCGCCAGCGGGTGTGACCAGTTTGATCATCCCATGGAATCTGCCGTTTATGCAAATGACATGGAAAGCTTCTGCCGCATTGGCAGCGGGAAATACTGTCGTCATTAAACCGGCATCCTATACACCATTAAGTGCTGTGTTGCTTGGAGAGATTGCCAATGAAGCGGGACTGCCTCCTGGCGTGTTGAATATCATCACCGGCCCTGGCGGTTCAGTTGGTACCGTTATGGCTTCTCATCCATCCGTTCGGAGAATCTCTTTCGTTGGAGAATCCAATACAGGTAAAACCGTTATGCGGAATGCATCTGAAAATTTAATCCCTGTTTCATTGGAGTTGGGGGGGAAATCCGCTAATATCGTTTTTGAAGATGCCGATTTGGATGAAGCGGTTGCCGGTTCGATTGAAGCGATTTTCCGCAACCAAGGCGAAATTTGTTTAGCCGGTTCCCGAATTCTTGTTCAAGAAAGTGTCTACGATCATTTTTTAGATAAGTTTGTAGCAGCCGTTAAGAAAATTAAAGTTGGCGATCCAACCGATGAAGCAACCGATATGGGTGCACTTGTGTCAAAAGGACATTTGCAATCTGTGGATGAATATGTGCAAATCGGCCTTGCAGAAGGTGCGAAACTTGCTTATGGTGGTAAAAGAATTACAGAACTGTCTGATGGAAACTTCTATGAGCCGACCGTTCTATATGATGTAAATAATAAAATGAGAGTTGCCCAGGAAGAAATCTTCGGACCTGTTCTGGTAGTTATTCCATTTAAAACGGAAGAAGAAGCGATCCAAATTGCCAATGATTCCATCTATGGCCTTGCTGGTGTCGTTTGGACAAATGATTTAAGACGCGGCCATCGTGTGACCTCACAAATTCACTCAGGTTTATTATGGGTGAATTGCTGGTACGTCCGTGACCTTAGGACACCATTTGGCGGCGCAAAAGCAAGTGGAATCGGACGTGAAGGTGGCCGTCACAGCTTTGATTTTTATACTGAAGCAAAGACTATTACATTGAAAAAATAAAAAAAGTGGATTTTATGTTACGATCAAAAATTTTAATGTCCCGAGAGAACCATTCTCTTGGGACATTGTTAGTAACTACTTAGGACAAAAAAGATGGGCAGTTTTGAAATTGAGTGGCTCACGATTTCGTAATCGAGGTGGCTCTATTTAAATTAGCAAATACACCTGTTGAAAAAGTTCAATTTCTAGATACAAAAAGACCTGGTAAGGTCGATATTGATGACTTAGATAACATAATTGAAACGGTTTAGAGTTTAAATACAGTCACATAAATATCCATCCTTGAAGCTATCAAGGATGGATTGTAACACCGAACAAGATTATTCTTGACAATTCACATAATTTTCACTAAAGGTGTGAAATTATTCTGTTTCGTGTTGTTCTACGTTTGCAACTATTCTCTTCGTTTGGTCCATCCACCAAGAAAGGGGATTTTATCTCCAGCAAATACAACATTTAGAGGTACTCTTTTATGCAATAAATTTTAATAGTGTTGTCCTCCTGTTTGTCCTCCTAACATTTTATTTTTATTAGAAAACATTAAAAGGAAACTTGGAAAACAGCGATAAAATGCGATCTTTTTAGTATTATTTCTCCTTATTATAAAACCAAATGAATGGGCGGCATGATGTAACAAAGGTTTTAAAACCTTGTTATATCAACGTCTAAAATGATAATATGCTTTTCTTGTCCTCGTTTTCTAAAATTCAAGGCAAACCATGCAAGAATAGCTAACTATAGGAGAAGGTCTTTCATCAGTTTGCTAAACTGTTGGGAGGCCTTTTCTTTCATATTGGAGGTCATATGAGCATAGATATTCATTGTCGTATTAATATCTGTATGTCCAAGCCTCTGTTGTATTTCTTTAATACCTACTCCAGCTTCAATCAATAGTGAGGTGTGAGTATGTCGAAATGAGTGTGGAGTGATGTTCTTTTCAATTTCTGCTTTTTTAAGAAGTCGTTTAAGTCGTGTCTCAACCACTTTTCTTAGTTGTGGATGACCATCCTCTCGAGAGAAACCTTCCAGATGAAATGTCTACATGGCTAGCTTTCAATGAACAAGTAAAGCTAAAACAAGAACCGACTAATCCTAATGACCCTCATGCAGTAGGTATTTACACTCAAGGTGGTAAACATTTAGGGTATGTTCCTGCTTTTTATAGTCAAGCAATATTTTCTTTATTATCACGTAATGCAGAACCAGAGGTTAGAGTCATATATATTAATGAGAAGTCTACTCCACATTGGTGGCTTAAAGTAATTTTCAATGTAAGATTCCATCTATTGAAAGAGAAACTTCGCCTGAAGTGTTGTCTGTAATGCAGTAAATTAGTATAGTATAGTATCGCATATCGAAATAAGCCCGTAAATCTAATGTAGTAATAGATACGGGATTTTTTACATATTAAGAAATAAAATTAAGTTTAAATTATTTGATTCCCCTATCCAATGTTACGGTGAACCGTAACATTGGATAGTGGTAAAGCAAAGAGTTGAAGTTGTGTTTGATAAAGAGTGGCTAGAAAAAATCATTAAATATATTTAAATTACTTTATGGAAGTGCACATGAATATAAAAACTCTCCTGTCGGTAAGGAAAACAAAAAAGAATTACCAATTCTATTTGAATGGTAATTCTTTCAGTTTGTCGACAAAAGATAGCCTTTTTTGTTTAAGTCTTTTTCTTAATAATTAGCTTAATTTATATACTCGCAACCGAACCGCCATCTACCCGAAGGTTTACACCATTAATAAAGGAAGCCTGTTCAGAAGCAAGATAAACAACAGCAGACGCTGCTTCATCAACTGTTCCAGGCCGTTTTACTTCCACATGTGGACGGTTTTCCTTTAAAAATTGTTGAGTAGCTTCTTCATAGGTTATATTCAGCTGCTTCGCATTATCTTTTAATAGATTTTCCAGCATTGGAGTCATGATAAATGCTGGTGACACAGTATTCACAAGAATTGCCTGTGCGGCATACGCCTTTGATAAGCTCTTTGAAAAATTGATAATTGCTGCCTTTGAAGCATTATAATGAGGCATAAACGAATCAGGCTGAAGCCCTGATTCCGATGAAATATTAATGATGCGTCCAAATCCGGCTTTTTTCATAAAAGGGATAACTGCTTTGGTTACGCGGACAGTCCCAAATACATTCACATCAAATATACGCTGCCAGGCCTCTATATCCAATGTTTCAAAATCATCAAATCCACTGGCTATTCCTGCATTATTTACGAGTATATCGATTGATTTGAAGCGGTCGATTGCAGAGGAGACCAGATGTTCCACATCAGATTGTTTCGTTAAATCCGCCTGAACGGCAAGCACATTGCCTCCCAGCTTTTCAATTTCCGCTGCTGCTTCTTTTAATGCTTCTTCACCACGGCCACAAATTACAACATTGGTGCCTTCCTTGGCAAACGCGACGGCAATTGCTTTTCCAATACCTTTACTGCCGCCTGTCACGAGTGCCGTTTTATCTTTTAATCCCAGGTTCACTTTAGATCCAATTCTTTCTATGGGCGTCTATTGTTGATTTAATATTAACAATAACTTTTAGTCATAAACAAATGAACTATTTCAGATTTTCTGCTCTAATACTCAATAAAGGAGGGAAACCACTAAGATGGTTTCCCTTTAAAATGTTCCGTTTGATGTATATTCTTATACTTGCGAGCAAGGACAATTATCATCACGATTCCCATTTTTTGTTGAACAATTCAAGGAAGCAGAGATGGAATGAGATAAGTGAACTCCTTATGCAATAGGAAGCCAGCCAGGGATGCCAGTATAGTACTCCCACATTTTATCAGAAATAGCCAGTTCTTTTTGATCTTTTTTAGATAATGTTGTACGGATTTTGTCTTCTTCACCGGCTTGTACTTTTTGTAGCCAATGAGGTTCCATTATCAATTCCCTCCCTAAAGCGATTAAAGGTACACCTGTTTCAAATGCTTTCATCACTTCATCGGGTGTCCGCAGCATCCCAACACGCATCACAGGAACACGATCGCCGACACGTTCGTGGATCATAACAACTCGGGATGTCTGATCGTTATCATCACGGATTGATCCGTTCCAATAGCCGCCGACAGATATATGGAGATAATCCAGGTCCTGATCCGCTAACCTGTCCACTAGTTGCAACGAGTCTTCCATGGTGATGCCAGGATTCTCTCTTTCTTCAGGCGATAACCGATAGCCGATGATAAAAGGTTTTGTTGCATGGTCTGAAACTGCTTTTTTAACAGCGTCAACTACAGCAAGCGGGAAGGACATACATTTTTCCAGAGTTCCACCCCACTTGTCAGTTCTGCGATTTGAGTGTGGAGAAAAGAATTGCTGAATCAAATACGTATTGGCACCATGGATTTCAACTCCATCATACCCAGCTTCGATTGCTCTTCTGGTTGCTTCACCAAATGCTTTAATAATTTCATCGATTTCGTCTGCTGTCATTTCCCGAGGTACCACGGCATCGTCCCGTTCCGCTGCTACGCAAAAGGCGGGAGATCTGT
>NZ_NUOW01000040.1:0-38910 GCF_002584635.1 Bacillus sp. AFS031507 | reverse complement strand
CGGTCAACCAGGCATGGGAATGGGCGGTCAACCAGGAATGGGGATGGGCGGTCAACCAGGAAAGGGGATGGGCGGTTTTCCAGGAATGGGAATGAGCGGTTCACCAGGAATGGGAATGGGCGGTCAACCAGGAATGGGGATGTAGCGGTTTCTCTAGAATGGATATATAGCGATGATTTAACCAAGTTTCCAATACTTTGTTCATCAAATAAGTGCTTTTGCGAAAACAAAGCTGTCAATGTGGCAGCTTTTTTTATCAAAAAGCAGCGTAAAACCCCTAGATTTAGCAATGGGGATACTCATGGAAAAATCCAGGCACTAAAAGGAATTAGTCTTGACGTGGAACAAGGTAAAATTGTAACCATACTTGGTGCTAACGGAGCCGGAAAAAAAAGACTACAATGAAGACAATATCTTGGAAGAAGATCAAGTTAGTTAGGATTTTGGGTCAGACCCCAACTTAGCTAAAATTTAAAGTGATAAAGTATGAATGCGAGGCGCAAGAGAGAAGTGCTACCAACACCTCTCTCTTTTTTATTATAATCCCATAGTTTTGGGTCCAGTCACTACCCAAATAATGGTAAGGGATAACCTTTTCTATTTATGCTACTAAGGAAATTGGACAAAGGAAGGCCAAGTTATTTCAATTCTTTTTAAAGAAAACAAAAAAGGAACGGAGAGATCCATTCCCTTCTTGACTACATTTCAAGTCCTGCTTGGAATTTTTAATTACTTAGAGAATTCTAGTTTAAAATCACCATCATAAGGTTTATGCTCAACTGTTATGGTTATGTCCTTACCATCTTTATCTTTACCTTTTCGCTTATATGTGAATTTATTTTCATTAAGCTCTGTTAGTTCAAGAACGGCACCATAATTCATCCCTAGGGAAACATGTGCTCTTATCTTATTTCCATGTACGACATCGAAATAGCCGTAATCACCGCGGCTTTCACCCGTATTTGCATCAAAAAATTCATATTTATTTGTCTTATTATCATATTTGGCTAGTCCTAAATAATTTGAATTATAACTTGATACATCGTTTCCGTTTTCATCTAATGCCACGGTTCCTTGCCATAAGGTGCTTGATAAAATTTTATCCCCATCAATGTTTGTCACTACTTCTCCTGTAGTCGTTTCCAACTTCTTGTCCGGATCAGTAAAGGAAAGTTTTGTTTCTTTATAAGGAATATGATCAACGAATACCTCTACTTCGTTACCATTAGCATCTTTTCCCATTCTTTTATAGGTAAAGATATCTTTATTTAGTTTTGTTATTTCGACAACAGCTTGGTAACCCATGGATTCTGAAATTAATACTCTAATCTTTCCATCGTTGGTGATAAAGAAAGTTCCTTTATCGCCACGGCTTGCTTTTGTCGTTTTATCAAAAAATTCATATCTCGATGTTTTATCGTCATATTTTGCAAGACCGATAAAGTTTGCGTTCTCTTTTGTTAAGTCATTTTTATCCTTATCATATACTTTTGTACCTTGCCAATTTGTGTTACTAAGTATATTAGCCAATTCCTGTCCTTTGGTTTCCTTATTTTGTTTTTTGCTCTTTTTTGCCGTTTGTTCTTGCTTCTGTTCACTCGTTTTCGCTTGTGTGACTGTGCTGCATCCTGTTATCACTAAAGTTAACCCAAGTAGTATAGATGGTAATATTTTAGCTTTTTTGTTCATTTTATCGTCTCCTCATTTCTTTATTCTGGTGTAATTTACACTAGTGTCTATGATTTCTAGTACTAACATGGTTCTGTGTTTAGAGATGGGAACCTTATACGCTCTGGTTAGTTTGCTCCTGCTTTTAGCAAAATATGTTCAATCTCTTTAAATCCTTTCTCGCGTGCATGCTGTATAGGTGTCACATTATTATGATCAGGATTGTGTACATCTGCCCCATGATCTATTAGTAATTGCACTGTTTGCTGCTGTTTTTCGTCACCATTACTCAAAATAATCGCTTCTAGTAAAGCTGTCCAACCGAGATCATTTACATGATTAATATCGATATCAGTACTGGTAAGAAGTTCTTTAATTACATCCACATATCCATGTTCAGAAGCTGGGATTAAAGCAGTTCCTCCAAACCGGTTAGTTATAGATGGGTCGGCACCTGCTTCAATCGTAAGTTTAAGAATATCTATATATCCTTCTGCACCAGCATACAGGAAGGGGGTATTTTCCATGTTATCTTTGATGTTGACATCTGCCCCCGCATCAATTAGGATTTTTGCAATCTCTACATCATTGTTATAAGTCGCAATCATAGTGGCAGTTCGCCCTTGTGAGTCCTGTGAATTAATATCAATACCTTCCTCAATCAATCTTCTTATGGTATCCGTTTCTGTGTTTTCTACAGCTTGAAATAGTTTTTCATTCACATCTATTGCTCCTTTTATCTCTTTTTCCTGTTCATTTGGATCACCATCGTTATCAGAGACACATCCCTGAAGAATCAAAATACATCCAATGAATATTGTTAGCCACCTCCACATGAGAATTTCACCAGCCTTTCGTTAATTATTACTTTAATTATGTTAATACTTAATCTTGAACTCCCTCTAAATAATTTCTTAAAATAAGATAAACTTTTTAATAAAATTTCTTAAGATTGATAAAAAAAACCGTCACCTTTGTGACGGTTCCTCAGATTATTTAATTTAAATATTGGCTCTGTTAAACTTGCCTGTTGATTTCCGTTCCAGGCACTTCGCTTTCCGCGGGCGGTACGGGGAGCCTCCTCGTCGCTGCGCTCCTGCGGGGTCTCCCCTGCCCCGTACTCCCGCAGGAGTCTTCGCGCCTTCCACTCCAATCAACAGGGTGCCAAAATCAACAATAAGCTTTAACACAGCCTAAATATTAAATCGATACCCGGCTCCCCAAACCGTTTCTAAAAATTTCGGATGTGAAGGATCTCTTTCAATTTTTCCGCGAATTTTCCTGATATGAACTGTCACAGTTGAAACATCTGCTGCCGTTTCTAACCCCCATATATTTTCATAAAGCTGTTCTTTGCTTAATACTTGATTCGGGTGCATCACAAGAAACACAAACAAATCGAATTCTTTTGTTGTGAACGGTATTTCTTCACTGTTCAAATGAACTTTGCGCGCGGACTTATCAATCGAAATTCCATGTACGAGAATCGTATTTGTTTTAGCTTGATTTCCAGCTAAACGTTTATAACGCTCTAAATGTGCTTTCACCCTAGCTACCAATTCACTTGGACTAAAAGGTTTGGTTATATAATCGTCTGCCCCTAAACCGAGACCCCGAATTTTATCGATCTCGTCTTTTTTAGCGGAAACAAACAAAATAGGAATATTTTTAACAGCGCGTATTTGTTTACATATCTCAAACCCATTTACTCCTGGGAGCATGACGTCCAATATAATTAAATCATATTGATTTTGAAGAGCTAGTTGGAGTCCTGCATCACCAGTATGTTGAATTTCGACATTAAAATGATTAATTTCTAGGTAATCTCTTTGCAGTTCTGAAATACTAACATCGTCTTCAATAAGCAATATCTTTTTCACAATACATCACCTTTCTTCTTTAAGGAAAAGAAGATACTTGTACCTTTTCCTATCATGCTTGTAGCCCACATTTTCCCTCCATGCTCTTGAATTATATGTTTTGTGATCGCAAGTCCTAAGCCACTTCCGCCTGTCTGAGAATTTCTAGATTGTTCTGCCCGGTAAAACCGATCAAAAATATAAGGTAAAGCAGCAGGCTCTATCCCTTGTCCATTATCTTTTACTTGTACAGTTACGTCATAAATTCCATCAAATAGAGAAATGGTAATGTTCTTTTGGTCCTTATTCATATATTTTACACAATTGCTAATTAGGTTGGCCAATACGCGTTTTAATTTCTCCCTATCTGCTATTACATTTATCGGTTTGTCCATAAGATGAAGGTCAATCCGGATCCCTTGTTGAAGTAAATCATGATGAAGGTCTTCTACGTAGTCTTCCATATATTTATCCAGTTCGACAGTTTCAAAAGTAAAGGGCTCTTTTTTTAAATCCAGCTTTGAAAATAAGAACAGTTCATCTATTAGTGAATCCATATATATTGCTTTTTGGTACACAGTTGATAAGTACTTGTCCATTTTCTTTGGAGTATTAGCTACACCGTCTTTTATCCCCTCAACATATCCAATAATTGAAGTAATAGGAGTCTTCAAATCATGCGAAATATTGGACAGAAGTTCTTTTCGATTTTCCTCATACTGAATTTGGAGATTTACGGACTCTTTTAATTTTATTCTCATATCCTCAAAGGTTCTGTTTAACTGTCCGATTTCATCATTAGAAGCAGCTTTGATTTCAAAATTTAGATCTCCTGATTTTATTCTTTCTGCACCTTCCCTAAGAATTGAGATAGGTTTAATGATGCTTCGTGAAACTAGATAGTTCAAAAGTCCAATAATCATTATAAAGAGAACTAGCAATAGACCGAATAAAATTGGAAACAACTCACGAGTCAATTCAGCAAAGGAGCTTACCTTTCTCAATACAAAAATACTTCCTTTACTTTTATCAGAAAAATAGAAGTCAAACTTCACATACGTGAAAAAAAAATCTTCAATTTTAATCGTATCTCGCGTATTAATGTTCGTTTCCTCAAACCCAGGAAGGGACTTAATCAATGCTTTCTTATCAAGAGTGGGGGAAGCGTACTCTATCTTTCTATTCTTTCTTACGACAATTTTGATCTCTTGCTGTTCAATCTTTTTTAGTTCCTCTTGGTATAGAAGTTGTTTAGGATTATTTTTAGCCAATAACTTTAAATCTAGGAACGCACTTTCCTCTACTGGTGTTAAGGGTTTTTGAACATAAGATTTTTTGTAAAAATGCTCGATAGATTTTACATCACCTGTTACCGCAAAAATAAGTAAAAAACCAGCCGCTAATAATAAAGTGATAGAAACAAGGACTACTCCAACGTAGGACAACAGAAACCTCATTTTAATTGACATCATATTCACCCCAGTGTCTATCTCTTGCTCATTCTTTAATAGAAGTTTACCGTTTAATCGGCTTGTTCTTGAATGCGAAATGCTGTTTGCAAATTACCATATCACATAGTCCTTAAAACTTTCTAAAATATATATGAAAAATCCTTAAACATCAAACAATAAACGGCTTAAAAAGTAATGGATTAGAGTTGGGGTTGCGTGGAGGCGTCAACCAGTGGTCCTTTGTTGATCGATTACGAAATTTTGATTAGAAAAGTGGAATTTCGTAAGTTGAAAAAAGCTTCTAGTATTGATAGTTACGACCAGAAATTGTATAATATTTACAATGATAGCTAATTAGGAAGTGGTCGGATGAAAATAAAGAGCTTTATAGTTACTTTTGGCTCATTTGTATTGACTGTGGGACTGCTTTACCTAGTTGGACATATGTTTATTATTCCTTCGTTAATGTTCCATCACGAATATACAAATAACGCAAATGGTTTCTTTATTACAACTGGTTCGTTGACTCCGCTTGTTATCGGGTTGATTATTAGCTTTTTGGCAGAAAAAATTTATATTTTCAAGTCCCGTCAAAAACTTGGTTAATCATGCCAAGTTTTTTTGTATGTCATTAATATGTTTTTTAGTTAAGTTTGTAGGAACTATTTTTCTAGCTCTAAATGATCAATCGCAGCTTTTTTATATGCTCGGCTTAAGGTATGAGCTTTTTTATAAAGGACATTCTTTTTCCCATCGCTCATTTCTCCAACAAATTTAACGACAACTTTTCCCTTTAACTCCGTCCATAATTGATTAAACTCTTTTATATAGGGTTTAACCGAACCTTCATAAGCATTTACATCAATAGCGTTGTCGCAAGAGGCCTATCATATGGATAATTTTCAAAATGGTCATTAGTTTAGATAGAGTTGATAAACTTGGAAAAACAAAAGGGGAGAATAAAATGGACATACTACATAAGATTTTGGAACTTGATTTTGCGTACCTTGATACCTTTACAAATCGGATGGATACTTCGTGGGGATCTATTTTTTACAATGAAGACCAACCGGCCTATTATGATGCAAATCATGCCCATATAATTCAGGTTCCGGAAAATCCCGAGGCTGTGATAGAAGAAGTTTTGCACTTCTATACGGATAGAAATTTAGCACCGAGGTTTTACATCTATGATTTTGAGAAACAAGCAAGATTTATTGAAGCGCTGCAAACTTATCAATTTCAGACTGAATCACTGGTTAGTCCAGTGCAGCTTTGGAATCAAGAGATTAACGAACATAAACGTAATGACAAAGTTACAATTGAGAGGGTAACAACAGATAATTTTCATGAAGCATTAGAGATTGAGTGCAGTATTAAGGAACTGGGTGGAAGGGAAGTAAGAGAGAAGTCTTTGCCAGAAGAGTTTAAACACCCTTCATTTACACATTATCTCTTAAGATATGACGGGGTTGCCTTTTCAACCGCATGCTTATTTGAACATGAGGGCCAAGTTCGGCTTGAGAGTGTCGCGACTATTGAAGAATATCGCGGAAAGGGACTCATTGGGGAACTTATCTACTTTTTGCAAGAGGAAGTAAAGAATCAAGGAGTGGAGAATTTCTGGGTTTTTCCGATCAATGAGAGAGTCGAAAAGGTTTACTTGAAATATGGATTCCAAACGATAGCGAAACTAACTACTGGACATGCATTTTTATCTGGAAAGAGTATTAAGGAAATACAGGGAAGCTAATGATTCGAAAGTTTCCCTCTGGATTTACCAGTGCCTTTGGTCACCACTCGAAATTTATCGAAAAGTGATAAGTTTTTAGTGTCAGCGGAAATGAACTTAGGGAAGAACCTTTTAGAAATAAAAATTCGGAGGATATAAAAATGTTAATAGACAAAATCATAGATTTCGAAAATAATTTTGCAGAGATCCAATCTACAGTAATCGAAAAAACTTATGGGAAAATCTTTTATGATAAGAATAATCCTTTATCGTATGATAGTAATCATGCATTCATTTACGAAGATTCTGACTATGAAGTCGCTATTAAAGATATTGTACAATTTTATCAATCAATCGACATAACTCCACGAGTGTATACATTCTCAAGACAAACAAGTGCAGTTGGTCAATATTTAGAGAGTAAAGGATTTAAGAAATCATTAGATGAAATTTGTTTCTTTGTCCAAAAAAACAAAAAAATAATAGATATTCCTCAGACCCTTCAGATTAAAAAGTTAACCCATATAGATGATACAATAAATGAATTACTCAGCTCTGATAAAGAACAAGGTGAGTGGGGTTATAAATCTCTGTTAAAGTCGATAGATAACGAAAATTTTTATTTGTTTGGTGGATACGTTGATGAAGAATTGGTTTGTATAGCTTCCTTGTACAGCAAAAATGATATTTCTAGGGTAAATGATGTATTTACTAAAAAAAATAAAAGAGGAACGGGTTATGGCAGCCAATTAATTAACTTTATTACTGATTTTAATGATCACATACTTAAAACAATAAGTTATTTATATGCTCACAATCCTAATGCCATAAAAGTATATAAAAAAGCTGGATATGAGGAAATAAATGCAATTGTGAGAGGTTGTTACTGGTTAGAATAATACTCGTGCCTGCGAATTGAGAAAATAAAGAGTGAGGTTTATGAATGATTTTTACCTATGCTATTACACAAGATAATCAGTTGATAAAAGATGTAAAGTTGGAGGATCTAAGGTCAGATAGGTTCAAATTTTATTGGGTGGATTTTGAGGAACCAACTAATGCGGAAACAAAGTTGTTAAGTGAATTTTTCCACTTTCATCCCTTGGCGATTGAGGATTGTCTGCATTTTATCCAGCGCCCCAATATGAATTATTATGATGGTGTCCTTTTCTTTGTTTTACATTCAGTAAGTAAAACAATAAGGTGCGAGGAGATTGATGTTTTTGTAGGAGAAAACTATGTCGTGTCCTTTCATAAGGAGAAGGATGAGGCAATAGATATGGTTAAGCAAAAATTATGTGCAAGTAAGGAAATGGAAAAGGTTGGACCGTTATTTGTTCTACATAGCATTATTGATGAATTAGTGGATTGCTATTTTCCAATTTTGCATCAAATTGAAGACAAACTAAATGAATATGAAGAGAAGGAAGCCAGCAGCAAAAAAGTCATCGAAGAGGTTTATGAGATTCGCAGAGATCTGATTCGCTTGCGAAAAACGATCATTCCGATGAGAGATTTGTTATATCGGATGATAAACTCGAAGCGGATTCAGGAAACAAAGCAAATTCATCATTATTTTTCCGATATATATGATCACTTGATGAAGTTAACGGATATGGTTGCGTCTAATCAAGATGTTACTTCTGATATGAGGGAGAATTACATGTCCATTCAATCCAATCGAATGAACTCCATTATGATGACGCTTACCGTTATAACAACCATTTTTATGCCACTTACATTTATTGTGGGAGTGTACGGAATGAATTTTGATCATATGCCAGAGTTACATTGGCAATACGGCTATTTCATCACTCTAGGGGTTATGGCGATCATTGTAATTTTAATGATTTTTTGGTTTTACAAAAAGGGCTGGTTATTTAAAAGGTAACAAACAACCAATATTAAGTAATTTCAGAAAGAGTAAAGTGTATGGTTACATATTAATCGTCGTTGATGATACTTCATATGATATATTCCCAATTTTTTGAACTAATTCCACCTAAACACGAACATTCAGTAGTTCAAAAGGATTAATATTCACCTTTTTATTGATTATCTATTTTATATTTGCTATATTATCATAGTAATCATCTTAAATATCATTACTCGTATACACTCGGTAATATGGTCTGAGTGTTTCTACCTGGTTCCCAATAAAAGAACTAGACTACGAGTTAAAGTATTTGGCTGTACGGCTTTTTTAGCGTTGCCATGTTATCATTTAGCATATTTATCTATTTTTGCTAAATGATTTATACTTTGACTCTTGTAGGTCTAGAAGGTAGAAATCATTCTACATTTTCTAGACCTTTTTTATTGGCCAAATTTTTCGAGTTTATCAAACATCAAGAGAAAAGGGAGAGGTTTTTTATGACAAACAAAATCTTAAAGAAATACGCTCCATTAGCAGCTATTGCTCTATTGTTCTTATTGTTGCTTGCATTACGTAATTCAGCTTTTCTAAATGAAACAGAGGTAGAGGGTGCTGGGAGGCCAATACTTATTCAAGGTCCAATGCCAATAGAGGCTGAAAAATTTGCACAAAAGTTAGAAAAAGTTAAAGTGGAAAAATCAGGAGCTTTCGTCTTTTACAAAGGAAAGCTGAACAATTATCCTGTAATCGTTGCTAAAACAGGTAAGGGAATGGAAAATACAGCAGCCGCTACAGCAGTGGCGATTGAAAAATATAACCCGATCGCTATCATCAACCAGGGTACATCTGGCGGACATGATCCGAAACTACATGTATTTGATATTGTTTTAGGAAAAAGTACGACAAATATCGGTTCCTTAAAAACAGAAAGTAAGAATGAAAACGAGGGAATGGATCCCACACAATGGATCCCGATGGACTTAATGGCTTCTGAAGGAAGCGGGTCAGATCCTAATGCTGAAAAAATTCGTTACTACGAGGGCGATAAGGATTTACTTGCAGCTGCTAATGCAGTAAAAGATACCTACACTAAGGGTAAAGTTGTCGAGGGTACGATCGGTTCAGCAGACGTTTGGAATAATGAAGTTGATCGAATTAAATGGTTCCATACGAATTACGGTACATCTGTAGAAGAAATGGAAGGTGCCGCAGCAGCACAAATGGCCAAAGCTTATGATGTACCATTCTTGGGTATTCGAGTACTGTCTAATAACAAAACAAATGGTGATAAATACAACCCGGATACGGCAGCAGCCAATCAAGAATATGTTTATGAAGTAGTTAAGAAATACATTTCTACTATTCAAAGCAAATAATATCGTAAAACTAAACAAACACCCTTGTCCAAGTAGACAAGGGTGTTTGCTTTATGTGAACATTAGCCACTTTAATATCTATTAATCCCTGCGTTTTATAATTCATCTAATCTTCCATTTGTGGTGATACATCATAAATTATACTATTCCAGTAGTATTTATCCAATAAAAAAAAGATTAGGAATTTCACCTAAAAAAAGACAAAAAAGAGAGAGAATGCCATGGGTGCATTCTCTCTAAATTATTGACGAATTCAAACACATTAGAAATGGTTCTCAAAGGACTTAAGTTGAGGTATACGACTATTGCAATTAAATAAAAAAAGATCCGTAAGGAATAGATAAAATCCTTTGTACGTGTTTTGTAAGTATTGAGAAAAGGTCAAGGTAAGGATTTAGGGGTTTAGAATATTTATCTTCCAATAATATCCTATTATAATCGTTAAGCAGTTTGTCTAGTTCTTGGCTGCAATAGATGGTTTCTTCATTTTGAAGTCCTTTTGTCATTCCTAATTTAATCATTTCGTTTTTTTTCTCTTTAATAGCAGCTTCACATTGTTTTAGTCTCATAGCCCGATTACTCCTTATAAAATTTCAGTAAAGTTAGATTCTAATGGAGTTGAAATGAATTATAGCATTTTATTAACTGATATGGATTAGATTCGATAAAACAAGATAAAAGGAGACAAAAATAGACGAGGCATGTAGATTTTCGACAACATGGCCTGTTGAATTTACTCATATTGTAGTTCCTTAAAGAGTTGAAGGACTTTAAGACTAAAATTTGCAGCAGTGTTCCAACAACTAATAGGTAGATAGTAAGCTCTTCTGGAGATTAAAAAGACCGAGTTTCTTCTATATAAGAAAGAAATTTCTGTTATTATTATTTTATACATAAAAAGGTGAATGGAAGGATGCGTGATCGTTTGATGGACCACTATGATGTGATTATTGTAGGCGCAGGGTCTATGGGCATGGCTGCAGGGTATAATTTATCGAAGCTTGGAAAAAGGACATTATTACTAGATTCTAATGATCCCCCCCATAGCTTGGGCAGCCATCATGGGGATACTAGAATCATTCGCCATGCCTATGGAGAAGGAAGGAAATATGTTCCGCTTGCACTCCGAGCTCAAGCATTATGGCGAGAATTAGAACAAGAATCAGGAATGGATTTGTTTTCACCTACAGGAGTATTGTGTGTCGGTGCAGAGGGCTCTTTATTTATCGAGGAAGTTGTCAAAAGTGCAAGAGAATTTTCTTTACCTCTTGAAATACTATCAAGTGATGAGATAAATGTTCGGTGGCCAGGCTTCAATTTACCAGAAGGATC
The DNA here is from genome assembly GCF_002584635.1 of Bacillus sp. AFS031507. Taxonomy (NCBI): domain Bacteria; kingdom Bacillati; phylum Bacillota; class Bacilli; order Caryophanales; family Bacillaceae; genus Bacillus; species Bacillus sp. AFS031507. The sequence goes on along the minus strand of NZ_NUOW01000040.1, from coordinate 27,616 downwards.
GGTTGGATGTTTGGAAAAAAATTCAGGAGTGTTATTTAGTGAAGAATGTATTCGAGCCTATCGCCGACTTGGCTTAGCGAATGGGATGACATTGGTGCCATTTACAAAAGTGGAGAAAATTGAAAAGTTTGGTGAAGGTGCCATTGTACAAACAAATAGCGAGCAATATGTTGCTGATTATGTGGTTGTCTGTTCGGGAGCTTGGACAGGGAAAATCCTCGAGGGAACAGGATTAGACATTCCTCTTCAGCCGACACGGAAAACAGTCTCATGGTTTGAATGTGATGATTTTCTTTATGATTCCAGTCGATTTCCGGCTTTCACGATTGATTTATTAAATGAACATTATTATGGCTTTCCAAATATCAATGGAAGTGGGTTAAAAATCGGAAGACATGATGGCGGCGAAAAGGTAAATCCGGATTTTTTCAATCGGGAATACGGTGTCAATTCTTCAGATGAGGATGAGGCTCGAAACTTTATTAAAAAGTATCTACCAAAAGCCAATGGTCCCCTGATTAAAGGTAAAACATGTCTTTATACACTTACTCCTGATGAGCATTTTATTATTGACCGTCACCCTATACTTTCAAATGTTATTATAGCGGCTGGTTTTTCAGGACATGGCTTTAAATTTGCTAGCGTCATAGGAGAAATAATAGGTAATCTAGTTACAGAAGGTAAAACAAATTATGATATCTCCATGTTTTCACTTAATCGATTTTCAAATGAATTTACAAATTAATAAGAGGGGAACCTTAAATGTGGTTTCCCTCCTTTTTATGGACAGATAATTACTTTACAATAGCAACATTGTGCTAATAGTTCGAATGATTATCTAGAGCCTTCTTTATTTCAAAACATTATAATTTAGTTAGATAAAGTGTAAACGCTTTAATAAAGATGTAAGGTAATTAAGTTATTTTTTTTAAAATATTTATCTGAAAAATTAAAAAACGGTGAAAAGGAGTTTTTTATGAGCAATCAAAAATATTTAATGGATGATGCACCGCTTAATAAATTTCATCTTCGTATTACTGCACTTACTTTCGGTTCTAATTTTTCAGATGGTTTTGCTTTAGGGATTATTGGAATGGCGCTTTCATTATTAGGACCTGAAATGAAACTTGGACCTATATGGGAAGGATTAATCGGAAGCTCGGCTTTAATTGGTCTCTTTTTTGGGAGCCTATTTCTAGGTGGGTTATCTGATCGCATTGGCAGACAAAAAATCTACTTAGCTAACTTTCTGATTATTACGATTGCTTCTGCTTTACAGTTTTTTGTCAATGATCCATGGACGTTATTCATTTTACGCTTATTGATCGGGATTGCATTAGGAGGAGACTACGCTGTGGGCTCGACTTTACTAGCTGAGTTTGCTCCTAGAAAGTATAGAGGATTATTGCTTTCTTCTTTAAATGTACTATGGACAGTCGGTTATGTTGTTTCAAATCTAGTAGGTTTCTATTTACAAAAATCAGGACCGGATTCTTGGCGATGGATGCTTGTTAGTGCTGCGATTCCCGCTTTTATTGTGTTAATCTTGCGTCTGGGAACTCCAGAATCGCCACTCTGGTTAATTAAAATGGGACGTGTGGAAGAGGCTCGTGCCATCGTTAGAAAATATATTGGGCCCAATGCCATCCTAGATGAAACGATTAAAGAAAAATCCAAAACAGCCTTCCGTACGGTCGATCTTTTCAGTAAACATCTTTGGAAACGGACAACCTTTGGATCTTTATTTTATTTATGTCAGGTTGTTCCATATTTCGCCATCTATACCTTTCTGCCTACGATATTAAGTAAAATGGGATTTGAAGAAACGTTTAGTGTTGATATGCAACTGAACATTTTCCTGCTAGTTGGATCGATCGTTGGAGTTTGGTGTACGGAAAAGCTTACGCGAAGAAGTTTCACGATTTCTACCTTTATCATTCTTACCATTTCTTTATTTTTGTTAAGTGTATTGCCTAAGGATGCGCAAACGTTAGCGATCATTATCTTTGCTACATTTACTTTTATTATGTCTGCGGCATCAAATCTTACATTAGTGTATCCTGCAGAACTTTTCCCTACAGAAATTCGTGGCACAGGTGTTGGTGTAACTACTGCCGTCAGCCGAATTGGGTCTGCCATAGGAACCTTCCTGTTACCAGTTAGTGTTAGTTCATGGGGGATGGGGCCATCGATGATTGCGATGAGTGGTATACTGTTGATTGGAACAATTGTATCGATCGCATGGGCACCAGAAACAAAGTATCTATCGATAAGTGATGTTAATAAGCCAGAAACTGAAACGGGGAACTCTCCAATCGATCCTTCGCTTTCAAGCAAAAGAAATTTATCATAAGCTTTATTTTTGAATAATGAGGTGTTTTAGATGACCAAGAATGAATATTTACAGCCAAGAGATATTAAAGAGGTTATTCTTGGAGATCATGAGCTTTCGCTCCATGAGGTGATCGCTGTTGCTAGATATTCTGCAAAAGTTTCCTTTACGGATACGTATTGTAACAGGGTAAAAACATCACGTGGATTAATCGAAAAGTTTTTACAAGAAGAGCGCGCGATTTATGGAGTGACAACCGGATTTGGCAGTAATGTAACAGAAGTGATTTCGAAGAACGATGCTGAAATACTACAACGAAATATTGTTCGATCACATGCTGTTTCGGTAGGAGAGCCACTGGAAAAAGAAGTGGTTAGAGCGATTCAGCTAATGATCCTAAACCATTTAGGGCATGGATTTTCAGGAGTCAATTTAGAGGTTTTAGAACTTATGTCCGGATTATTAAATCATGACATATTACCGGTTGTACCCGGTGATGGTTCAGTTGCCTACCTTGCTCCTGAAGCACATATTGCTTTAGTATTAATGGGTGAAGGTAAAGCCTGGTATAACGGTGAACTCCTTTCAGGTTGTGATGCTTTAGAGAAGGCAGGACTAAAACCGGTTATCTTAGGTTGTAAAGAAGGACTAGCACTTATAAGTGGTACGACTTCGGTTACAGCAATCGCCACGCTCGCCTTATACAATGCGATTCAAGCTGTGAAGACAGCAGATATTTCAGGGTCAATGTCGTTTGAATCGTTAAAAGGAACGATAAAAGCTTTTGATCCCCGCCTCCATTCTGTAAAAAAACACGAGGAACAGGGGATAACAGCTCGAAATTTAGTGAGAATTTTGAGTGGAAGTGAAATTGTCGAAAAGTACAAAGATTATCGATTACAAGATGCTCTTAGTCTACGCTGTATTCCACAAGTCCATGGTGCGGTAAAGAAGGTATTAAAAAATACGCTGGAAAACCTGATGAATGAAATGCAGTCCACCAGTGATAACCCAATCATCTGGCCTGAAGGGGAAGATGGGCTTGCCCTGATGGGAGGAAACTTCGACAGCTCCCTCGTAGGAATGGATGCAGATGCCATGTGTATCGCGATGGCTAACTTAGCCAAGATAACGGAACGCAGGATTGATCGATTAGTGAATTATCATGTAAGTGAACTACCAAACTTCTTAGTTGCTAATCCCGGTTTGAATAATGGCTATATGATTCCCCAATATACGGCTGCCGGATTATTAAATGAAATCAGAGTTCTTTCTCATCCAGCTACCATTGATAATGTCCCTACTTCTGCGAATCAAGAAGATGTGGTGAGTTTTGCTTATTTTGCTGCTAAAAAAGCCTATCAAATTTCAAAGAAACTTCAATATATTTTAGCGATTGAACTGATGCTTGGTACGCAGGCTTTAGATTTCTACGACTCATTGAATCCATCAATCGTCACTGGAAAAGTCCATCAGTTTATACGAGAGAAAGTACCAACTGTACAAGAGGACCGATTTTTTCATCCTGATATAGAGATTATTTTCCAGCAAATCCAAGAAGGAGAAATCGTCACACTTGTCGAAAAGTTGATTGGAGAAATAGAATAGTAATTGTTAAAGGAGGAAGCCACAGGAAGCTTCTTCTTTTTCTTTAACTTAGAAAGACAGGATGAACGAGGGGAATGATTATGAAGCAAGATCCAATCAGAGCTGCTTTTTCGCATCTTCTACTCTCTGGAACGCTTGTTCATGAAGGGACATTTGCAGAGTTACAACAAAAATTTGGGATTTCTATTCATCCACATTTAGTTATGATTATTTCCATCGATCGTTATCCAGATATAGCAAGCGCAAGCGGGAATTCTTTGGAGTGGAGAAAAAAAGTTGGCCAGCAGCTAGTGGGAAAAATTGAGGAAACCGTACGTATTCCTTTTCTTTGGAATTGGGTTGAAGAGGGAGTTCTAGCTCTTCTTTTAGAATTAGAGGAACAGGATTCAGTAAATGAGTTTAATAGAAAAATGGTTCATATGGCAAAAGAAATCCAACTTGCTACTAATTCTATTGAACTGTCAGTATCCATAGGGATTGGTAGATATTATCAGAATCCATATGCGCTTTACCAATCGTTTTTAGAAGCAAGGAAATCCATGTCAGGCCGCTTTTTTCAAGGTAATCAATTAATCTTTCATTGTGAGATGAAACGAAATAACGAGGAGCCAGTAATCAATCCGTTTAATGAAGAAAAGGCAGAGCTGCTGGCACTTGTTAAAATTGGGGATGTAGAAGGGACCATTCAAAATTTGAAACGCCTCCTGGAAAAATTAGCTGTGGCTAGTCATTTTAATGAGGATATTTTCAAAACAGAAGTAGTGTCCATCGTCTTATTATTGTCTAAACGGGTGATAGATTCAGGTGCAAATGCAATAACGATCCATTCAAATAATACTAATTTTATTCAAAACTTGTATCATATTATTCGTTACGATAAATCTGTCAATCTGGTTTGTGAATATGCGGTTTGGCTTACAGAGCAATCAGTAAACACGCATTTAAATAAAGTAAGTCCTGTAATTCAACAAGCTATTGGTTATATTAAAGAACACCATCAGAAGAGTATTTCACTGATTGAAATAGCACAATTTTGCTGCTTAAGCCGGCATCATTTTAGTCATTTGTTTAAAAAAGAAGTAGGGATTAGTTTGGTTGATTATTTAAATCGAATGAGAATTGACATGTCTTTGTCGTATTTAGAAATGACTGATTTACCAATAAGTGAGATTGCTGCCAAAATAGGTTTCCATGATGCCAATTATTTTAGCCGCATGTTTAAAAAGTATATGCAGGTTAGTCCTTCAGATTATCGAATAGCAAGAAATTGATGGTACTACTATTTTTATCGCCAAACAGTATAAAGGCAGAACTGCTTCTCAAAAGCGGTTCTGCCTTTTCTATTTATATCAAATCGAGGTAGTGAATTATGAAGTACAGTTACTTGAAGATCCTTTTTAATGGAGCAGACTTAATTCATCGCTTCAACTAATAAGTCCACGATATGGACCGCACGCATTGTAGAGGATAAGCCTTCCCGTTCAATGCCAAGCTGCATCTGTAATAAGCAACCTGGATTTGCGGTGACAATCGTAGTTGCGTGTGTCGCTTTGGCCTCAATCATTTTTGCGTCGAGCATTACCATCGACATCTCTGATTCGACAATATTATAAATCCCGGCTGAACCGCAGCAGCGATCGGCATCCTTCATTTCTTTATATTCTGCCCCTTGGATGGCTTGAAGGAGTCTTCTTGGTGCGGCGGCTGTTTTCATGCCATTTCTTAGATGGCAAGAATCCTGGTAGGTGATCACCTGCGCAGGAAGTTTCAATGGTACCTTTTTATGAAAATCGACGGCTGCTAATATTTCGGAAATATCCTTGATCTTTTCCTTAAATTCTCTGGCGCGGTCTTTCCAAGCAGGTTCATCTTTCAGTAAATGATCATAATCGACTAAGAAGGCGCCGCACCCACCTGCATTGGTAATGATGAAATCAACTTGAAGATCCTCAAAGGCCCTAATATTTCGTTTGGCTAGGTCTTTTGCTGTTTCTTTTTCACCACTATGTCCATGTAGCGCTCCGCAGCAAGCTTGATTTTGCGGAATCACGACCTCACAGCCGGCTTTTTGCAGCAGCTTCATAGTGGCATCGTTGGACTTTAGGAACATCGTGTCCATTAAACAGCCGCTGAAAAAAGCAACTCTGTGTACCTTTTCAGCGATTGCAGGCAAATAAGTGGGCCGATTTTTCATCTCTTTCATCGTTGGCACTTCAGGCAATACTTTTTCCATTGCCGTTAATTGGTTTGGTAAAAGTCCTAAAAAGCCGATTTTTCGGGCAATCGTTTGAATGCCGGAGCGCTGATAAAATCCGATTAAACCGACCACCCCGCGCATCCGGTTCTGGTGAGGGAACAGCCCTTGAAACACGGTTTTCCTGACAACCTGCGCTGGCAGAGAGTGCTTTTTGTTTTGATGGATAATGTCCCTTGCCTCTTCGAGTAAATGGCCATAATTCACGCCGGATGGACAGACCGGTTCACAGGCACGGCAGCCAAGACAGAGTTCAAGCGAGCGCTCAAAATCCTCATCCGGCTCAATCAGCCCATCCACAACAGCCTTCATTAGTGCGATCCGGCCTCTTGGAGAATGAGATTCTTTGTAGCCTGATTCAATATAGGTCGGACAGGTTGGCAGACAAAAGCCGCAGCGCATACAGTTGAGCAGTTCATCTTCGTTCATCCGCGCTTTAAATTGTTCTTGAATCGTTTGCTTTTCTTTCACGGTTGTCATCTTGTAATCACCACGCGTTTCTTGCTGTCTTTGGCAAAAACCTTCCCAGGATTCATGATGTTATTTGGGTCAAACGCGCTTTTAATAGATTTCATCGCGGCAATTCCTTCTGCTTTCAATTTCCATTCAAGGTAGGGGGCTTTCATCGCGCCGACGCCATGTTCCCCGGTAATCGTTCCGCCCAAATCAATCGCTTTTTCAAAAATTTCCTCAAAAGCTTTTTCGACCCGTTCCATTTCTTCATGATTTCTTGCATCTGTTGCACAGGTTGGATGGAGGTTTCCATCTCCGGCGTGGCCAAACGTACAAATGGTCAGTTGGTATTTTTCAGTTATCTCATTGATCGCCTGCACCATATTGGCAATTTCTGACCTTGGAACCGTTGCGTCCTCGAGTATCGTCGTCGGTTTTAAGCGAGCAATCGCAGAAAGTGCGGCACGTCGTGCAGTTCTTAGTGCATCAGCTTCTTCCTCAGAAGCGGCGACTTGAATCGAAATCGCTTTTTCGTTCTTACAAATTTCAGCCATTTTGATTAAATCACGCTCGACCACTTCGGGCGGACCGTCCTGCTCGATTAGAAGAACGGCCTTTACATCGGTAGGCAGTCCGATTTGAGCAAATTCCTCGACCACCTTTAAGGTTGGCTGGTCAAGAAACTCCAGTGTCGTGGGAATAATTTTATTAGCAATGATTTTTGAAACAGAGTTTGCGGCAGCGGATAGATCTTGGTAAAGGGCAAGCATCGTTTGTTTCGTCTCCGGCATCGGAATCAATTTGAGTGTGGCCTCGGTAATGACAACGAGCGTGCCTTCAGATCCAACAAACAGCCGGGTTAAGTCATAGCCAGCAACATCCTTTGCCAGCTTTCCACCGGTCCTGATGATGTCGCCATTTGGCATAACGACTTCAAGGGCGATGACATAATCGCGTGTCACCCCGTATTTAAGCCCGCGCAACCCACCGGAGTTCTCATTGATATTTCCGCCAATCGTCGAAATCTTCATCGAGCTTGGATCGGGCGGATAGAACAGCCCTTTTTCTTCTACCTTATTAATCATATCAAGGGTAATGACACCAGGTTGAACGGTGACGGTTAAATTTTCCTCGTCAATTTCGAGGATTTGGTTCATATGCTTAAAAAGCAGGACAATCCCGCCCTCGGTTGGGCATGTCCCAGCACAAAGGTTGGTCCCGGAACCGCGCGGAACAATCGGAACCTTATGTTCATTACATACCTTTAGGATTTGAGAAACTTCTGCTGTATTCCTCGGGCTGATGACCGCATCAGGCATCGACTGGAAGTTCGGTGTGGCATCATATGAGTAAACTAAGCGTTCGACTTGGGAATCATCAAAGTTTTCCTTGGTTACAATGGAAATTAGTTTTTCTTTTACTGTATTCGAGAGCATTTGGTTTCCCCGTTTCATTGTTTTGTCTATTTTAATGTTTCTTACAGTATAGGTGATTCTTGTTTGAAAATCAGAATATTATATAAATTGTTGTCCTAAAAAAGTGGTGTCAGGCACCATTAAAATTTGAAATTAAATTTCAGTAATATTATATTAAAAATAAAATAAAATTACAAAGGGGAATTAATAGGTGAAATATCGACTATTAGCGACGGACTTAGACGGCACGTTATTAAATGATCAAAAAGAGATTGATGTGGAAACGATTGAGGCAATCCACGAATACCGCAAACGAGGGGGGAAAGTCGTAATTTGCAGCGGGCGTTCCCCGCTTTCAACCCAATGGATTGCACGTACGATTGGCCTTGAGGGTGAGCCGATCATTGCTTACAATGGGTCGATTCTAATCGATGAAAATGGTGAGGTCAGCGAGCAATCAGTTTTTCAATACGAGCCGCTGTTGAGCTTTTGGGAATTATGTGAGGCGGAGGGTATCTATGCCCACTTTTACGAAGGGGATATACTCCTGGTCCCACAGGTGAATAAATGGAACGAGAACTGGATTGAAAACAACATCCCTACCCTTGAAAAATCAGGGGGAGAACGTCAGCATTGTCAAAGTTTTCGAGAAAAATGTCAGGTGAAAGTGGTTGAGGACTTTTACCGATACGTAAAGGAACAGAAGCCGAACATTACAAAAATTGCTGTCTTTGATGATGGGAACAAGCTGGCTGATTTTACCAAACGTCTGAAGGAACAGAGCGTCGATATGGAAATTAGCAGCAGTTTTAACTTTGTTAATTTAGAAATTACCCCCACTGGTGTGACAAAGGCGTCTGCCCTTATGAAACTGACCGAGCAGCTGAAGATTCCACTCTCTCAAACGGCTGCGATTGGTGATAATTACAATGACGCCCTCATGCTCTCGGCTGCTGGCCTTGGAATTGCGATGGGAAATGCGCCCGAAAAGGTGAGACTGTTAGCGGATCAGGTGACTGGTACGAATAATGAAGTTGGTGTTGCTAAGGCGATCCGCCGCTATTTGCTTGAATAATGTCCAAATAAACATTTCAGTACAATAGTGTTTTGAAATAACATTTCATTATTTTAATAAAAATATTGAAATGTTATTTCAAAGGTTATATAATAAATGTGCGGGTAACCGTTTTCACCTCAGAAAAGACTTACAGGAGGATAACAATACAATGGCAGAAAATCTTGAATTATTAACGACAGAATCGCGAAATGAACAGTCGATGCAAATAGATACAGCAAGTCCAATCGATATATTACGAATCATGAATGAGCAAGATCAACTGGTCGCACTAGCGGTCAAGGATGTGTTACCAGATGTGGAGGCAGCGGTTCAATTTGTGTTTGAATCCTTTAAAAACGGCGGGCGCCTCATTTATTTAGGTGCAGGCACGAGCGGAAGATTAGGAGTTCTAGATGCAGTCGAATGTCCGCCTACCTTCAGCACGGACACTGAAATGGTCCAAGGGATTATGGCAGGAGGAGAAGGCGCCTTTTTGAAAGCAGTCGAAGGAGCAGAGGATCAGCCTGATCTTGGTGTAGCTGATTTGAAGGAATTGGGCCTGACAAAAGATGATACCGTTATTGGTATTGCGGCCAGCGGGCGGACACCTTATGTGATAGGTGCACTTCGATATGCACGAAGCATTGGAGCGAAAACCGTTGCTCTTTCCTGCAATAAAAATGCAGCGATTAGTAAGGAAGCCGACCAAAGCATCGAAGTGATTGTCGGTCCAGAGGTACTAACTGGTTCGACTCGCTTGAAATCAGGGACCGCCCATAAAATGATTTTGAACATGATTTCAACTTCATCAATGATTCTTTTAGGAAAAGCCTATGAGAATTTAATGGTAGATGTTCATGTCAGCAACCAAAAATTGAAGGAACGAGCGATCGGCATCATCCGTAAAATTACTGGGGTTTCCTATGAACAGGCTTTGGAAACACTAGAGGCATCAAATCTACAAGTTAAAACGGCAATCGTCATGATAAAAACGAATAGAAATAAACAAGAAGCAGAACGATTATTAACAGAAGCGAATGGCTATGTAAAAAAAGCAATCCAAAACGTGGCAGAGTAATTTTAAAAAAGGTGGTCATTGGTGTGGCAGCAGGCGGATTAAAAATGATTCAAAATATGCTGGAACAGCTTCCGGCTTCCGAGCGGAAAATTGCTGAATTTATTCTTGATAATCCTCAAGCGATTTTAAACAGTACAGTTCATGACATCGGATTGCAGGCTAATACAAGTGGTGCTGCTGTGATTCGGCTGTGTAAGTCCTTGGGCTTAAACGGTTTTCAAGATTTAAAAGTACGAATTGCTGGGGATCTAGTGAAACCAGTTGAACAAGGGTACCGTGACATCGAGCCTGGTGAATCTTTTTTCTCTATCGCTCAGAAGACAACAAGTAATAGTATCCAAAGCATCCGCGACTCGGAAGAGATAATCAATTATGATGAGTTGGAACGTGCTGTGCACACCTTGTCGACTGCTCAAAATGTTCATTTTTTTGGAATTGGGGCTTCAAATATTATCGCTAGGGACGCACAGCAGAAGCTCCTTAGAGTTCATAAAAACGCAACCGCTTTTTCGGATACACATCTTGTTGCTACATTGATTGCCAATGCCAATAAGGATGATCTGGTGTTTGGAATTTCCCACTCAGGAGAGACACCTGAGGTGATTAAAGTTATGGCACTCGCAAAAGAGCGCGGCGTTAAAACAATTAGTTTAACGAAATATGGGCAATCATCGGTCTCTGCTTTGGCAGATATTAAGTTGTTTACCGCCTATTCAGGAGAGGCTCCGTTTCGAAGTGCAGCCACTTCATCACGCCTTGCGCAGTTATATATCATGGATATTTTGTTTTTATCGATGGCAACCGTTCAATATGAGGATACGATTCATTCCATTGATAAAACAAGAGAAGCGATCCGGTTTATTAAAGAAGGGAAATAGTCCTTTCAGGAGGTGATGTGAACACCATTCCATCTCTTATCGTCCTGCATTACTGACTTGGAATAAGAAGTTCACTTTTGAAAAAACAACAGAGAGAAGGGGAATTAGCATGGCAGGAGAGAATAAAATTTTAGCAGAAAAGATTCTTGAACAATTAGGCGGCCCAGCGAATATTGAAAATTATACTCATTGTATGACAAGACTTCGTGTGACACCGAAGGATGATTCGATTGTCAACCAAGCTGCCATTAAGAAAATAGACGGAGTCATGGGAGTTGTAGAAGAAGAAACGCTCCAAATTATCTTAGGCCCAGGAAAAGTAAACAGGGTGACAGAAGAGTTTGGCAGATTGATAGATGCGGCTGGCGGAATCGATTTGAAAGAAAAGGCAGCCAGCAAAAAGGCTGAAATTAACAAAAAGAATGCCACGCCATTTAAGCTATTTTTACGAAAAATCTCAAGTATTTTCATTCCATTAATCCCAGCACTTGTCGCTTCCGGATTGATTACAGGGATCACCAAAGCGATCGTCCAAGCGGGATGGTTAGCAGCAGATTCCCAACTGGCAACCATCTTGTCCGTAATTGGAAGCGGTTTATTTGGTTACCTTGGCATTTTAGTTGGTACCAATGCAGCGAAAGAATTCGGTGGTTCACCCGCACTTGGGGCGATTGCCGGTATTCTAATCATTAACCCAGCTGTTGCAGGAATCAAATTGTTTGATACCGCCTTACTTCCTGGGCGCGGCGGTTTAATTGGAGTTTTATTTGCCGCCATCTTTATTGCCCTTGTCGAAAAACGAGTTCGTCGTTATGTTCCACAATCGCTTGACCTGTTTATCACGCCAACGGTTGCTTTATTGCTTACTGGTATTGTAACTTATCTTGTTTTTATGCCGCTTGGTGGTTTCGTTTCAGATGCGATTACAAAAGGATTAACTTCGCTGCTTGATGTGGGTGGTGTCGTGGCTGGCTTTGTGCTGGGTGCAACCTTCCTGCCGCTCGTTGTCACTGGTTTACATCAAGGATTAACACCGATTCACTTGGAGTTAATTAATACGCTTGGAAATGACCCGCTTCTGCCAATCTTGGCTATGGGTGGTGCCGCACAAGTCGGCTCTGCGTTTGCAATTTACTTTAAGACGAAGAAGAAACGCTTAAAAAGAGCGATTGGCGGGGGGCTGCCTGCAGGAATTCTTGGAATTGGCGAACCGCTTATTTTCGGTGTGACCTTACCATTAGGCCGTCCATTCTTAACTGCCTGCTTAGGTGCAGGTGTCGGCGGTGCATTCCAGGCTGTCTTCCATGTAGCGACGATTGCTGTAGGGGTTTCTGGTTTACCGCTTGCTTTCCTAGTTGTTTCTGGCCAAGTCCTGCTTTACCTGCTAGGTGTGTTAATTTCTTATGCTGCTGGTTTCTTGTTCACCTATTTATTCGGCTTCAATGATGACATGGCCGGTGAGTTTGATTGATCGGTATTAGTTTCTATTTAAATGACCCTTTAGCAGAAGAGCGGATTGCGCTCGCAGGAAAAATGGGTGTGAGGCGGGCGTTTACGTCGCTTCACATCCCAGAAGAGTCAGGCGATTTAGTGGCCCGCGCGAAATCGTTGCTTAAAGCAGCAAAAGAAGCTGGATTAGAGGTTTATGCGGATGTATCGGCACGAACACCTGCCCATTTAGGCTTAGAAAGCTTATCTGCGTTAAAATCCTTAGGAGTAATCGGTTTGCGTTTGGATGACTTTTTTGAAAATGATACGATATTGACCCTGGCTAAGGAATTCAAACTTGCTCTCAATGCCAGTATTTTGTTTGAGAAAGATGTGCGTGCTCTCCTTGAGGGCGGGTTAGAGGCTGGTCAGCTGCTGGCTTGGCATAATTTCTATCCAAGGCGTGAAACGGGCTTATCTGAATCGTTCTTTGAATCACAGAATGAACTTTTTAGAGGGTATGGTATTCCAGTAAGTGCGTATATTCCAGGAGACGGTGAGAAACGCGGCCCTCTGTTTGAAGGGCTGCCCACCTTGGAAGCGCATCGTGAAGTTGATCCGTATCCGGCGGCGCTGGAGTTGTTCCGGGCGGGTGTGGAGGATGTCTATATCGGCGATCCCGAGGTAAGTGAGGACCTTCTTGGTAAATTAATGGAATTAGACCGTTTTGGTCGGGTTTCGCTCCGAGTGGAAGGGTTTCAAGAAGGGGAGTTCCGGCTCCGCCCTGATTTTTCCCGTGACGTTCTCCGGTTCATGGATACACGAAGTTCTGGATCGGTCGTCAGTGAGAATACTGTCGAACGGCCAATCGGATCGATAACGATTGATAATGACCGCTATGGACGATATCGCGGAGAAGTACAAATCATGCTTTCAGACCTTCCAGCCGATGAGCGTGTCAATGTGGTCGGAAGGGTAGTGGAGGCCGATGTGCCGCTGCTTTCCTTAGTGCAACCGGGTCACATCGTAAAACTAATTCGAGTTTGATTAAAACCAAGGGATCTCCCTTGGTTTTTTTCTGTTTGAATGTCTGAATTTATCGTGTAGAATTATTTTTATATATACTGTGGAATGGTGTTTGAGAAGGAGATTACAATTGATGAACAACAAAAATAAAACAGTTGTCCGTTCGATGGATGTATTAAATCTATTTATAGAGCATTCCGAATTATCATTTCAAGAAATTATTGATCTATCAGGGATTCCAAAAACTTCAGTCTATCGAATGCTCGCGTCATTAGAGGAAATGGGGTTCGTGGAAAAAGGAAGTGATTCGAAATACAGACTTGGACTCTTGTTTCTCAAATTTGGTCATCTCGTTTTGGCAAGGATTGATCTACGTCAGATTGCTTATCCCTTTATGAATGAATTACATAATGATATTAAGGAAGCCATTAACTTGATTGTAAGAGAAGGGGATGAAGCAATCTATATCGAGAAAATTGACACCAAACAAAAGGTTCGTCTGTATACTGCGATTGGAAGGAAAAGTCCTCTATATGCTGGTGCCTGTTCACGTGCGATCTTGTCCTTTTTACCTGATTCGGAAGTGCAGGAATATCTCGAATCAACTGAGCTCAAATCGTTTGCACAAGGGACAATTACTGACAAAGAGCGAATTTATGAGGCGATAAACCAGGCGAGAATCGATGGATTTACAATCAGCCATTCTGAATTAGAAAACCATACATCTGCCATTGCCGCCCCGATTTTTGATCATAAAGGTGAAGTGATTGCGGGCATAAGTATCGCAGGGATTGAAGCAAATTATAAGGGTGAGAACATCGAGAACTATGCGAAGAAAGTGAAAAAAGTTGCAGAGGAAATATCCATACGATTAGGCTATATAAAATAAATAGAACGGGGCGGTCTCTGCATCAATACTGTTTGATGCAAAGACCGCCCCGTTCCTGCGATTTGAAGCTATATTTTCATCAGCACCTGCATTCTCACTCATAAAGCGCTTTAAAGCGAATGCTTAACGCTAATTTACGGAGCTTCTGCTCTTGCATGATTAGTTCTAATTCTGCTTGTTCAAGCAAAACTTCCTTGAACTCAATGTCACAATTGGGCTGCATCTGCGCCAAACAAGGCAGATCGACGGAAATGACTTGACCGATTTTGGGATATCCTCCAGTCGTTTGTCGATCTACCATTAAAATAATCGGCTTTCCGTTTGAAGGTACTTGAATGGTCCCGTACGTAACCCCTTCCGATAACAACTCAAACTTTTCTGATAAGTTGAGTGATTCGCCTTCCAACCGATATCCCATCCGATCAGCCTGAGTGGTTAAGGTATAGCGGTTTGAAAAAAACGTTTGTTGACTAGCCGTATCGAAACGCTCGAACTCAGCCCCACGTAGAACCCTAATCGTTTGTGTTTTATTGAAACTAATAAAATTTGTATAGTTAACTGACCATGGAAAATGAGTAGTCATTCGTTCAAGCTGATGAACCAATGCCCGACTGAGTGTATTGAAGGTTCCGCTTTCAAATACATCCCCTTTTTGTAATGCTCTGCCGTGAAGCCCTCCAATCGCGGCACGAAGATAAGTGCTTTTACTTCCCATCACTTCGGGAACATCGATTCCGCCTGCGAATGAAACGTAGGCCCTACAGCCATTAATGGCGGATTTAAATTTTAAAACAGAGCCTTTGCGAATCAGGACCGGTCGCCACATCGGTGCAACATTTCCATCAATCGAAGGCTGCAAATCACCGCCTGTAATCGCAACTAACTCATCCGTTTCAAATTCGAGAGTTGTCCCAAACAGTGTAATTTCAAGTGCGCCTTCTCCTTCGTTATTTCCAACGAGTAAGTTTGCCACTCTAAGAGAAATAGGATCCATTGCTCCACTTACGAGTACCCCAAATTTTTGTGAACCGAATCTCCCTAAATCTTGAATCGTAGTCAATAATCCAGGATGAAGCACTTTAATACTCATTGTTTCATCTCCTTATAGGCAACATACTCTTCATGAGTAATCGGTACATATCGGATTCTATCTCCAGACTGTAACATCGTTGGCGGTGAAAGTTCGGGAAGGAACAAATCAAGCGGGGTACGACCGATAATTTGCCATCCTCCTGGTGTTTCCAGCGGGTAGATGCCTGTTTGTTTTCCTGCAATTCCAACAGATCCCGGGGCGATGGCTAGGCGGGGTGAATCTTTACGTGGTGTGGCAATTCTTTCGTCCATTCCCCCCATAAACGGAAACCCTGGCGCAAAGCCAATCATATAGACTAAGTAATCATTTGACGAATGAATTTGAATTACTTTTTCAACAGAAAGTCCATGATACATTGCTACGTACTCTAAATCTGGACCAAATTCTCCTCCGTACAAGACTGGGATGGTTACTAGACGTTGTTCAGGTTTTTCACTCGTTCCTAAGTTATCTAGTAACGCCAAAATGAATGTGCTTACTTTTTTATAAGGACTTGTTGCTTCTTTATCTGGGTTGGACAAATAGACGGCAACAGGATTGTAATAAATGGTCAAGCTATTATAAGACGGTACAGATTCAATGAATCCTGTAAACGGCTTTTTTTCTAATAAGCTGGATAGATTTTTCACTTTTTCATGGGTGGTGGGGCTAATTCCATCGCCTAACTGAATGACAAGAGCAGAATCCCCTAAAGGCCTTATGTAAACATTATTTTTTTGATGGGCCATTATAATCAGCTCCTATAAGTTTCGAATTTCGGTAACTAAGTTCTGTTAAACGGATATTACCAATATTATAGTTTATACAAATTTAAATACAAGTCTTTAAATATGGAATATTATGATATTTATAATTTTCATATAATTATATTCAATTGAAAATATTTATGCTAGAATTGGTTTAAGTTTCAAAACTATAGTTCCGAATATCGGAACAAAATAAAGATGAAAGCGCTTTTTGCACGGTAGACGAGTGATCGAGATGGAGGGGAGAAACATGTTTCAAGTGGATTTGAATTGTGATTTAGGGGAGAGTTTTGGCCGGTACAAGCTTGGGGAGCAGGAAGAAATTTTGAAATACGTTACTTCTGCAAATATAGCTTGTGGTTTTCATAGCGGAGATCCAAGTGTGATGAGAGAAACGGTGAAGATGGCCATTGCCAATGGGGTCAAAATTGGAGCACATCCTAGTTTGCCAGATTTAAACGGATTCGGGCGAAGGGAAATGGCTATAACCCCACAAGAAGGATATGACATGGTCGTCTACCAAATTGGAGCATTGCAAGGGTTTTTAATGACGTTCAATGAAAAAATGCAGCATGTAAAACCCCATGGTGCATTGTACAATATGGCTGCCAAGGATCGAAAACTTGCCGAAGCCATTGCACAAGCGGTTTATGACGTATCCCCGTCATTAATATTATTCGGCCTTGCCGGCAGTGAATTGACAAAAGCCGGAGAGAAGATTGGTCTACGAACGGCACATGAGGTATTTGCAGATCGTACGTATCAAGCGGACGGGTCTTTGACTTCTCGCTCACAAATGGATGCGATGATTACAGATCAAGAACAGTCTGTCGCGCAAATTGTGAAAATGGTGACAGAAGGAAAAGTAGTATCTCAGCAAAAAACAGAAGTTTCACTTCGTGCAGATACC
Organism: Bacillus sp. AFS031507; assembly: GCF_002584635.1. NCBI lineage: Bacteria > Bacillati > Bacillota > Bacilli > Caryophanales > Bacillaceae > Bacillus > Bacillus sp. AFS031507. The sequence goes on along the minus strand of NZ_NUOW01000040.1, from coordinate 10,449 downwards.
ATTTGTATTCATGGTGATGGTGCACACGCACTAGCCTTTGCAAAATATATTAACGAAACGTTAAAAAAGAACCATATTACTGTAACAGCAATCTGCAACTTGGAGGTTTAGCATGGAAAATCCTAAATTTGATTCTACACAAAAAGCTGACAACGTTTCGGGGAAAAAGAAGGTAAGTAGAAGTGTCTTACTCGGTGCCGCCTTTTTAATGGCGACTTCATCGATTGGACCTGGATTTTTGACACAAACCACTGTATTTACACAGCAATTGGCTGCAAGCTTTGCCTTTGTTATTTTAATTTCATTATTATTAGACATCTTTTCACAAATGAACATTTGGAGAATTATTGCCGTTTCCGGTTTGCGTGGACAAGAAATTGCCAACAAAGTGTTCCCTGGACTCGGATTTGTATTGGCCATACTTATCGTCATAGGCGGTTTGGCGTTTAATATCGGAAACGTAGCTGGCGCTGGATTGGGTCTTAATGCCATGCTTGGGTGGGATCCCATTACAGGTGCAGTGATTAGTGCACTGTTAGCGATTTTTATTTTTGTCGTTAAAGAAGCAGGTAAAGCAATGGACAAATTCGCGCAAATCGCAGGGTTAGTTATGATCCTCCTCATGCTGTACGTTGCATTTACGACAGCACCGCCGGTTGGAGAGGCGATTGTGAATACGTTTATGCCGGAAAAGATTAGCATGTTTGCTATCGTTACGCTTGTTGGAGGTACGGTAGGAGGGTATATTACGTTTGCAGGCGGACACCGTCTATTAGACGCGGGTATCAAAGGTGTGGAAGCATTGCCAGCAGTTACAAAAAGCTCTGTTACAGGGATTCTCGTTACGGGTATTATGCGTGTGGCATTATTCTTGGCTGTTCTTGGGGTTGTAACAAAAGGACTTGCGATTGATCCAGCAAATCCGCCTGCTTCGGTGTTCCAACTTGCTGCAGGTGACGTCGGTTATCGGATGTTTGGTGTGATTATGTGGGCTGCGGCGGTCACATCTGTTGTAGGGGCGGCGTATACGTCGGTTTCATTTATCCGCACGTTCCATCCAACCATTGAGAAGTACCAAAATTGGGTCATTATTGCATTTATTGTTATTTCAACAGCGACATTTGCAATTGTTGGAAGACCAGTAACGATCTTGATTATCGTTGGAGCATTGAATGCACTTATTTTGCCACTAGGTTTAGGTACATTATTAGTTGCCGCATACAAGAAAAGTATCGTTGGTGAGTACAAGCATCCGCTATGGTTGACGATTCCGGGTGGTTTTGTTGTTGTGATCATGGGCTATTTGAGTGTAGTGACATTGATCGAACAATTACCTTTGATTTTTAAGTAATTTTATAAGATTGCCATTTTAGGAGGGGACACTATGGGGAACTATGAAACATTGGAGCCGGAAAAAATAAGGGAGTTGATTCGGAAGCAAGAGATTACAGGACCAACTGCAGGAATGTCAAAAGGGTATACACAAGCAAACTTGGTGGTCTTAAAAAAAGAGCATGCCTTTGACTTTTTGCTGTTTTGTCAACGGAATCCGAAGCCATGTCCTTTATTGGACGTGACGGAGCCTGGCTCATTTGTTCCTGCTCTGATTGCAAAAGGTGCAGATATCCGTAAAGACATCCCGAAATATCGTATATACAGAGATGGTGTTTTTACAGAGGAAGTCGCAGATATTACCGAGTATTGGGAAGACGACATGGTGGGCTTCTTGCTAGGGTGCAGTTTTACATTTGAAACACCACTCCTTGAGAGCGGTATTCCGGTCAGACATATCGAGGAAAACTGTAACGTTCCGATGTACAAAACGAATATTAAGTGTGAAAAAGCAGGTCTTTTTGAGGGGCCGACAGTCGTTAGTATGCGGCCAATGACACCGCAGGATGCCATCCGTGCCGTTCAGATTACGTCCCGTTTTCCGGCAGTACACGGTGCGCCAATCCATATCGGAAATCCAAGCGAAATAGGCATCATGGATATTTCAAGACCTGATTTTGGAGATGCTGTGTCCTTGAAACCAGGGGAGGTTCCGGTATTTTGGGCTTGTGGTGTAACTCCTCAAGCCGTTGCGATGGAAAGTAAGCCTTCCATCATGATTACTCATGCACCAGGATGTATGTTCATTAGTGATATAAAAGATGAAGCATTCAGTGTGCTTTAAAACGTATCTATTGAAATTAGGCTAAACATTTCGTAGTCTTTTAGAAGATACTGCGATAAACAGTGTCTGCAAAGTATTTTAATATAGTGAGGCGATGCATCCGTGCGTCGTCTCTTTGAACTTTACGGTGACGAGTTCGACCTGCTTGTTTGTCGTTGAAAAGGGGATGGAGAATATGTCTACAAAATCGAAGGTTGCGCTGTTTGTGCTCATTTTGATCTGGGGCGCAAGCTGGCCAATCAATAAATTAGCAGTACCCTATTCACCGCCATTGCTTTATGCAGGAATGCGTTCAATTTTAGGCGGAATCCTGTTGACACTAATTATTTGGAAGACGCGGAAGGCGATCAATTGGCGGAATAACTGGCAGAAGTACTTTATCGCCGCTTTCTTTAACTCCATCCTTTTTTTCGGGCTTCAGACGTTAGGATTGCTTTATTTACCGGGTGGATTATTTTCAGTTCTTGTCTATTTTCAGCCGATTTTACTTGGCCTTTTCGCTTGGCTGTTCCTTGGTGAATATTTATCGCCAATTCAAATCTTTGGTTTGTTGGTTGGATTTGTTGGGATAGCTGTCGTTAGTGTGGATGGTTTGACTGTCCATATCTCAGCAATTGGAGTTATACTCGGGTTACTAACTGCGGTAAGCTGGGCGACAGGCACTATTTACGTAAAGAAAGTGAGCAAAGAAGTGGATCCCTTTTGGATGGTGGCGATTCAATGTGTGATTGGAGGCATTTTCCTCCTAGGTACCGGAACAGTGTTTGAAAGCTGGTCTGCAATCGAATGGAATCGATATTACATAGTAGGGCTCTGCTTTGGTGCGACCATTGGCATCCCATATGCCTACATCCTTTACTACAAGCTTGTTAGTGCAGGTGAGGCAAGCAAAGTTGGTTCCTATACGTTTCTCATACCTATTGTTGCTGTTCTCCTCGGAGTGCTTTTTTTGAGAGAAACGGTGACCTATACACTAATTGTCGGGATGCTATTAGTTGCCACAAGCATTCATTTTGTAAATTTCAAGTATAAACCTACATACAAAAGGATGAGTAAGAATTAATGGTTCGCGTACTTCCAGTCTTATAGTCTTTTGTCACACTAAACGGCACCTCCCTCTTGGAGTTGCCGTTTAGTTATTGTTATTGATGTTTTCCTTTAGTTTAGATAATGTAGAAGGCTGTATCTAATTAAAATATTGAAATCTATTGTAATATTGCATGTAATCGATTACCATAAGCATACAAAGATCCATTGAAAGGGAAATAATTTATGGTTAGAATTGCAGATGTAGCAAAAATGGCCAATGTTTCTACTGCAACAGTCTCCCGAGTAATAACTAATGCTGGAACTGTAAAAAAAGAGACGGCTGAAAAGGTTTTAGAAGCGATAAAGAAATTAAATTATCAACCAAATATGCTGGCAAGACAATTGAGAAGATCAGAAACAAAAACCATACTTGTTATTATCCCTGATATAACTAACACTTTTTTTTCTAATGTATTACGTGGAATTGAATCCGTTGCAATAGAAAATGACTACCAGGTACTTCTGGGTGACGCTCAAAACTTTGTGGAACGTGAAACCAGTTATTTGGTTACTTTAGGTCAGAAAAAAGCTGATGGAGTCATTTTATTAACTGCTAGGACAAACCAAGAAGTATTAGAAGAATTATCTGAAGAATATCCAGTCGTCCTAGCATGTGAATATTACGAAGGTTCTACTCTTCCTACCGTTTCCATTGATAATATTAGCAGTGCAAGAAAAGCGGCTGAATATTTAATTAGCTTAAACCACAAGAGAATTGGACATATTTCAGGGCCTATGAATGTTGTAGTCGGCCGGGACAGACTAAAAGGATTTCATCAAGCTATGGCACAACATGGTCTAGCGGTTGATCCACATTTGGTACAAGAAGGCGATTTCACCTATGAAAGTGGATTTAATTTAATGATGAAATTTTTGACATTGGATCGTCCGCCTACCGCAGTATTTGCAGCAAATGATGAAATGGCCATTGGAGCCATTAAAGCGGCTAAATCCAAAGGGTTAAAAGTTCCGGAAGACCTATCTGTAGTTGGCTTTGATGATATAAAATTCTCCAGCATTTTTGAACCGGCTCTTACAACAATTGCACAACCCACATTCGAAATGGGAGAAAAAGCTATGGAATTATTGTTAAAACTGATTAATAATGATGAATTGGAAAAGAATCAATTTATCCTTGATGATCAACTAGTTGTCCGCGATTCATGTATGGAAAAAATGTAAAATAATTTTAGCAACAAAATGGGTTATTACTTAATAGGTAATAAGCCCTTTTTTTTGTAAAATTAATTAAAGGAAAACTTGCTAACTTCTATTTCGCAAACGAAGATTAAAGTCACGAATTAGACAAGAATTTTATAAAAAATAAATTTGATTTTTTGAGTGTAATCGATTACAATGAGTTTATAAACGAAACAAGAATAAAAGATATGAGAATAAATAAGAGGGAACCCTATAAAATAGGGAATTTTTCGAAAATAATCCCAATAAATTAATTGAATATTAGTGGTATAAAAAGAATGATATTCAATTTTTTTAATATAAAATGTAATCCATTACATTTTATCGAACTCCCTTTTAATAATATTCACGCTTTTATCACCGATCTTTTATTCTTTTTTTGTTATTGATGTAATCGATTTCACTAATAGGGGATGGAATTATATGGAAAAAATAAATGTAGGAATTATCGGTACTGGTTTTATTGGACCGACACATATTGAAGCAATCAGAAGACTTGGATTTGTGGAAGTCGTAGGATTGGCTGAAACCAGTCAAGAAATGGCTGAAAAAAAAGCTGCTGAACTTGGAATTCCGAAAGCATACGGTGACTACCGCGAAATGCTGCAGGATCCCGAAATTCAGGTTATTCATAATTGTACTCCAAACCATCTTCATTTTGCCATTAATAAAGAGATTATTTTAGCAGGTAAACATGTACTATCCGAGAAACCACTGGCAATGAACAGCAAGGAATCGGCCGAATTGTTAGCGTTAGCTAAAAAACAAGGTGTTGTACATGGAGTGAACTTTAATTACAGGCAGCATGCAAGTGTACAAAACCTACAAGCTAAGATCGCTAAAGGTGATCTAGGAAAAGTTAATCTAGTACACGGAAGCTACTTGCAGGACTGGTTATTGTATGAAACAGATTACAACTGGCGTTTAGCGCCGGAAGTGGGCGGAAAATCGCGGGCTGTCGCAGATATCGGTTCCCATTGGTGTGATACGGTTCAATTTGTAACTGGCAAAAAGATTGTGGAAGTATTTGCTGATTTAGCCACTGTTGTTCCCGTAAGAAAGAAGCCTAAAGGAAACGTAGCTACGTTTGGCGCACAGACAACTGAAGATATGAAGTATGAAGATGTTCCAATCAATACAGAAGACTATGCATCCGTGCTTGTTCGTTTCGAAGATGGGTCAAGAGGTGTATTTACCGTATCACAAGTAAGTGCAGGACGGAAAAATCGACTCAGCTTTGAAATCGCTGGCAGCAAAAGCTCTGTTTTTTGGAATCAAGAAGAACCAGAGAAGTTATGGATTGGACACCGCGATAAGCCAAATGAAATCCTTCTGGCAGATCCAGCTTTGTTTGCACCGGAAGCAAAATCTGCTATCCATCATCCAGGAGGCCATAATGAAGGCTGGCCAGATGCATTGAAAAATATGATGTTAAATTATTACTCGTTCATTCGTGAAGGCAAAGATCCTATAAAGGATAAAACGAATTTTGCGACATTTGAAGATGGTCATATTTCCATGTCTATTACCGACGCGATTTTAGAAAGTCATGAGCAGCAAAAATGGGTGAAGGTTCGTGTAGAACAGGAGGTATTGGCATGAAACTAGGTGTGTTCACTGTTCTATATCAAAACCTTCCTTTTGAGGTAATGTTGGATAAACTAACCGAAATGGGAGTAGAGGCAGTCGAGTTAGGAACAGGCAATTTTCCCGGTAACAGTCATTGTAATCCGGATGATTTGTTAGAAAACCCAGATAAAATCAGATCGTTTCAACGGGCTATTGAGAGCAGAGGATTAACCATCAGCGGATTAAGTTGCCATGGAAATCCCCTTCATCCCAATGTCAAGATGGCAAGAGAAGCCCATGAGGTGTGGAGAAAGACGGTCTTGTTAGCCGAAAGGTTAGATGTGCCAGTGATCAATGGCTTTTCTGGCTGCCCTGGTGACCATCTTAGTGCCAAGCATCCAAACTGGGTGACCTGTTCTTGGCCGCCTGAATATGCGGAGGTTCTTGATTGGCAATGGAAAGAAGTAGTGATTCCGTATTGGAAAGAAGAGGCTAAATTCGCAGAGATGCATGGAATCAATCAAATTGCTTTTGAAATGCATCCGGGTTTTGTTGTTTATAACCCGGAAACATTACTAAAACTAAGAGAGCATGCAGGACCAAGCATCGGAGCCAATTTCGATCCGAGCCACCTTGTTTGGCAGGGAATTGATCCGGTTGAAGCAATTAAAAAATTAGGCCGGGAAAATGCAATCTTCCATTTCCATGCGAAAGATACCTACTTAGATCAATCCAATATCAAGGTGAACGGTGTATTAGATACTAAGCATTACAGTAAAGTTTTGGATCGTTCTTGGACATTCCGCTCAGTTGGGTATGGTCATAATGAAAAAGTTTGGAAAGATATTATAAGCGCTCTCCGTGCTGTCGGATACGATTATGTTATCTCCATTGAACACGAGGATATGCTCGCATCTATCGATGAAGGCTTAATAAAAGCGATCACGCTGTTGAAAGGAACATTGTTTAAAGAGCAACTAACTGAAATGTGGTGGGCTTAAGCATTTGGTAATAGGGAACGATACTAATTTTTGAGGTGAAAAAAATGAATGCAAGTTTAGGAAAAGAACGAACGATTGCTGGTCTTCCGATGACAATGGTTTGGGGTTATGTGGCAACATTAATTTTTATGGCAGGTGACGGGCTTGAGCACGCATGGATTTCTCCATATTTGGTTGAACATGGGCTGACCATTCAACAAACTGCAACTCTCTTTACAGTATATGGTGCTGTTTTAGCGATTGCATCCTATTTTTCAGGAGTGTTAACAGAGGCTTGGGGCCCACGAAAAGTAATGATGACAGGGATGGTTACCTGGTTAATAGGTCAAGTTCTGTTCATTAAATTTGGTTTAGAGCAACAGAACTATGCTGTAATGTTACCTACCTATGCCATTCGTGGGCTAGGGTACCCATTATTTTGTTATTCGTTCTTAGTGTGGGTTACTTATCGCAGCCCTGAAAAAATCCTCGCTACAGCTATAGGAATATTCTGGGCCGCGTGGATTGCTGGACTCTATGTTATTGGCAGTTATTTTCCTGCTTTCATGATTCCTAAGATCGGTTATATCGGGTTACTGTGGTCAGCCGTAGCTTGGGTGTTAGTTGGTGGAATAATTGGAATTTATGTTGTTAAAGGTGAAGAAGGCCAGACAAAAGGAAATCCAAAAGAAAAACTGAAGAGTTTAATTAGCGGTTTAACTATTTGCGTTGAAAATCCGAAGGTTGCTATAGGTGGTATTGTTCGTACAATCAATACAACTGGTATCGGTGCTTTACCGATCTTTTTCCCGCTTTTCTTAAAAGATGAATATGGTTTTAGCACGGAACAATGGCTGCAAGTTTGGGGAACGATGTGGTTTGCTAATATCGTATTTGACATTATTACCCCATACATCAGTGACAAGTGGTTAGGTTGGAGAAAGACTGTTATGTGGATTGGAAGCTTTGGTTGTGGCTTGGCATCATTGATTTTACTCTATACTCCTCAAGTCTTCGGCCATAATTTCTTGATGCTTACTCTTGCAGGCATTCTCTATGGTGCGGCACTCACAGGTTACGTGCCAATCTCTGCAATTGTAACATCATTAGCACCAGATAAGAAGGGTTCTGCAATGGCAGTTGTAAACTTTGGTGCTGGATTGTCTTACTTTATCGCACCGGCAATTGTTGGTGCGTTTATTGGCAGCATTGGTGTAAATGGAGTCATGTGGATTTTTGCTATTCTTTACTTTATTAGTTCAACCTTAATGATCTTTATGAAACTTCCAAACGAAGGAAAGAAAAAGGAAAGAAAAATTCATGCTGAACCGAAAGCGAGCTAAATCAGTGGTTCTAAATAGTTAATGGTTACAAAAATAACAGAAGCGAATTAACAATAATTTTGGAGGTATTTACAATGACAATGAAAGCGGTATTTTTTCCAGGAGATAAAAAAGTAGAAGTTCGTGAAGTTGAAATTCCAACTCCAGGTCAAGGTGAAGTGTTAATTCAATTAAAAGCGTCAGCTATTTGCCGAAGCGATATGAGCTTATATTATGGTACTTCTGTATTTGAAGGAACAAAATGCGGTTGTACGGTTCCTGGACATGAGCCGGCAGGAATCATTACAGAGGTGGGAGCGGGGGTATCCACTTTCAAGTCTGGTGACCGGGTTGCAGTTTACCTAGCTCTCGGCTGCGGTGAATGTGCTCATTGTAAGAGCGGCTACAAAATGTTCTGTAAAGAATTTAAGTGCATTGGCTTTGACTCCCATGGCGGTGACGCTGAATACATGGTTGTTCCAGCAGAGAACTGCATGAGACTGCCAGATAGCATGAGCTTCGTAACAGCTGCAGTTTCAACAGACGCTGTTGGAACCCTGTACCACGCTCAAAAGAGATTAGGGATTTCTGGTAGAGACTACCTTGTTATCTTTGGAATGGGTCCAATGGGCGGCGCAGGTGTCATGATTGCTAAAGGATTAGGTGCAACGGTTATCGCGGTTGATATGCTGGATGAGCGTTTAGAGCTTGCGAAGGAATTAGGTGCAGATTACACGATTAACGGTAGCGCGATGAATGTGCAAGAAGAAATTGCCCGCATTACAAAGGGTGCCGGCGCAGACGCAGCGATTGATTGTTCTGGAAGCCCCTATGCTGAAAATGATGCACTTGATTGTGTAAGAGCGCACGGTCGCGTAGCATTTATTGGTGAAAGCAAAGAAACAAAAATCAAACCAAGTGCACAGTTAATCCGTAAACAAATTTCAGTAATGGGTTCTTGGTACTTCCCAATTCAAGAATTCGATGAAATTACAGAATTCATTGTTAGAAAAAATCTGCCTGTTGAAAAATTAGTGACACACCAATTTAAACTAGAAGAAGCTGAAACAGCATTCCGTATGTTTGATGAAAGAAAGACAGAAAAAGCAGTGTTTGTTTGGGAATAAAATTGAGTTTAAATTGAAAAAAATTGCTTAGTAAGTTTGGAACAAAAAAATCAAACTATTTTTTATAAGGAGCTGTTTTACAATGAAGGGCATTGCATTTAATACGTGGGTTTATAGCAGTTTTCCAAATTGGCTTTCTTCCTATCCGTTAGAGGAAGTCATCAACCGTTTATCATCTTTCGGTTACGATGCAATTGAAATTGGCTGTGCAGCACCACATGCGTGGCCAGACTATTTATCACCGGAAAGAAGACAAGAAATCAAAAAACTATTGAGAGAAAAGAACTTAAAGGTTTCCTCCATGCTGCCTGCTCCTGGCGGCGGCCCGGGGATGAATCCAAGCTCTCCTTTAAAAGAAGAAAGAGAATTTACGATTAATCATTATAAGGAAGTTGTTCGTTTGGCGCATGAATGGGAATGTCCAACTGTCATGTGGATTGCGGGCTGGGTTGTGTTTGGAACTACTCAACAAGAGGCATGGAATTACAGCTTAGAGGGCCTAATTGAAGTGGCAAACTATGCAAAGGATCTTGGTGTAACTCTTGTGGTGGAACCAACTCCTGCAGACAGCAACCTTATTGAAACAGCTGATGATGCGCTGCTATTAGCAGAACAAACTGGGATGGATAATGTAAAGGTTATGTTTGATACCTTCCATGCTTTGTATCGTAATGAAGTAGCTAGTGACTATGTGTATCGGATGAAGGATAAGCTTCACCATGTTCATATTTCTGACAACGACCGCCTGCCTCCTGGTCAAGGGCGCTGCGATTTTGAAGCTGTATTAAAAGCTTTAAAAGACATTAATTATGATGGATATCTATCAATGGAAGTTGGATTCCATTCTAGACAGTCTGAGCCGGATTGGTATGCAAAAACATCGATCTCTTACTTGAAAGAAAAAATAAAAGAAATTGGTTGGAAGTAAAGCAATTTAACACAAGAAGCCGTATGCCTTAATACGGCACGTGAGTCTGTCTAACAAT
>NZ_NUOW01000003.1:537499-537766 GCF_002584635.1 Bacillus sp. AFS031507 | reverse complement strand
TTAGTTTTCAAAGAACAAATCTATTATTCTTGTTTGTCATCCAATCAAGCGATTAGCGACTTTTATTATTCTAGCATATCACTTTTTTAATGTCAACTTCATTCGAAATAATTTCTTACATCTCTTAAACTAGTTATTCCGTAGCAGCGACAATGAATATTGTACTACCCCATCACTAATTCGTCAACCATTTCTTTTCGATTTTTTATAAATAGGCTGTGTTAAACTTGGCTGTTGATTTCCGCTTAGGCGCTTCGCTTTCCGCGG